>NZ_MSLT01000023.1:0-300000 GCF_002149925.1 Thioflexithrix psekupsensis
CCCTATCCTTAGTTGCCAGCGAGTCAAGTCGGGAACTCTAGGGAGACTGCCGGTGACAAACCGGAGGAAGGTGGGGATGACGTCAAGTCATCATGGCCCTTATGGCTAGGGCTACACACGTGCTACAATGGCAAGTACAAAGGGCAGCAAGACCGCGAGGTGGAGCAAATCTCAGAAAACTTGTCGTAGTCCGGATTGCAGTCTGCAACTCGACTGCATGAAGTCGGAATCGCTAGTAATCGCAAATCAGCATGTTGCGGTGAATACGTTCCCGGGCCTTGTACACACCGCCCGTCACACCATGGGAGTGGGTTGCAAAAGAAGTCAATAGCTTAACCGCAAGGAGGGCGTTGACCACTTTGTGATTCATGACTGGGTGAAGTCGTAACAAGGTAGCCGTAGGGGAACCTGCGGCTGGATCACCTCCTTTAAAGAGAAAAGTCGGTCAGACTAAACTTCCACACACATGACTTGAATCGGAATGCAGACACAACACGGGTCTGTAGCTCAGTTGGTTAGAGCGCACCCCTGATAAGGGTGAGGTCGGTGGTTCAACTCCACCCAGACCCACCAAGAGAATGGGGCCATAGCTCAGCTGGGAGAGCGCCTGCCTTGCACGCAGGAGGTCGGCGGTTCGATCCCGCCTGGCTCCACCAGTCAAGCCGTATAAAACCAACGTGTTGTGTATCAATTATCACCTTTGGGATTTACACAAATTCCAAAGCTGATAACGCTCTTTAACAATCAAATCAATCCTCAAAGAAAGCGAAACTCAAACCAACAAACCCTTGGGGTTATATGGTCAAGTAGAAAAGCGCACACGGTGGATGCCTTGGCGATAACAGGCGATGAAGGACGTGATAGCCTGCGAAAAGCTGCGGCGAGTTGGCAAATAAACATTGACCCGCAGATGTCCGAATGGGGAAACCCACTCCTTTGGAGTATTCTTATCTGAATCTATAGGGTAAGAAAGCAAACCTAGGGAACTGAAACATCTAAGTACCTAGAGGAAAAGAAATCAACCGAGATTCCGTCAGTAGTGGCGAGCGAAAGCGGAACAGCCCGTATGATATAGTCGTATTATGAGCAGAATGGTCTGGAAAGTCCAGCGACACAGGGTGATAGCCCCGTAGGCAAACATAAAACGATAGAACTAAGCATACATAGAGTAAGGCGGGACACGAGAAATCCTGTCTGAACATGGGGGGCCCATCCTCCAAGGCTAAATACTCGTTATCGACCGATAGTGAACCAGTACCGTGAGGGAAAGGTGAAAAGAACCCCAGCGAGGGGAGTGAAATAGACCCTGAAACCGTGTGCGTACAAGCAGTGGGAGCATTTGAAGAAATGTGACTGCGTACCTTTTGTATAATGGGTCAGCGACTTACTGGCAGTGGCAAGCTTAACCATCAGGTAGGCCTAGCGAAAGCGAGTCTGAATAGGGCGTTAAGTCGCTGTCAGTAGACCCGAAACCGGGCGATCTAGCCATGAGCAGGATGAAAGTCGGGTAACACCAACTGGAGGTCCGAACCCACGTCTGTTGAAAAAGACGGGGATGACTTGTGGCTAGGAGTGAAAGGCTAATCAAGCTCGGAGATAGCTGGTTCTCCTCGAAAGCTATTTAGGTAGCGCCTTGCGTTTTACTCTCGGGGGTAGAGCACTGTTTGGGCTAGGGGGGCATCTCGCTTTACCAACCCCATGCAAACTTCGAATACCGAGAAGTACCATCGCAGGAGACACACGGCGGGTGCTAACGTCCGTCGTGAAAAGGGAAACAACCCAGACCGCCAGCTAAGGTCCCCAAATGAACGCTCAGTGGGAAACGATGTGGAAAGTCACAGACAGCCAGGAGGTT
This sequence comes from Thioflexithrix psekupsensis, assembly GCF_002149925.1. NCBI lineage: Bacteria > Pseudomonadati > Pseudomonadota > Gammaproteobacteria > Thiotrichales > Thioflexithrix > Thioflexithrix psekupsensis. The sequence continues at coordinate 1,856 of NZ_MSLT01000023.1, forward strand.
GGCTTAGAAGCAGCCACCCTTTAAAGAAAGCGTAATAGCTCACTGGTCGAGTCGGTCTGCGCGAAAGATATAACGGGGCTCAAGCGTTCTACCGAAGCTGCGGATGCCGTAAGGCATGGTAGGGGAGCGTTCTGTAAGCCTGTGAAGGTCTGCTGTGAGGCAGACTGGAGGTATCAGAAGTGCGAATGCTGACATAAGTAGCGATCATGCGGGTGAAAAACCCGCACGCCGAAAGTCCAAGGTTTCCTGCGCCACGTTAATCGACGCAGGGTGAGTCGGTCCCTAAGGCGAGGCAGATATGCGTAGCCGATGGAAAACGGGTTAATATTCCCGTACTTTACTGCACTGCGATGAGGGGACGAAGAAGGCTAAGTCAGCACGCGATTGGTTGTGCGTGTTTAAGGTGGTAGGCAGAATCAGTAGGCAAATCCGCTGATTTAATGCCGAGAACTGACGACGAGTCTCGTTTCAGAGACGAAGTGACTGATGCCCTGCTTCCAAGAAAAGCCTCTAAGCTTCAGGTGTAGTAGAACCGTACCCCAAACCGACACAGGTGGACAGGGTGAGAATCCCAAGGTGTTTGAGAGAACTCGGGTGAAGGAACTAGGCAAAATAGCACCGTAACTTCGGGAGAAGGTGTACCTTCTGGATGAACCCTGCACAGGGGAAGTCTAAGAAGGTCGCAGTGACCAGGTGGCTGCGACTGTTTATTAAAAACACAGCACTCTGCTAACACGAAAGTGGACGTATAGGGTGTGACGCCTGCCCGGTGCTGGAAGGTTAATTGATGGGGTTAGCGAAAGCGAAGCTCTTGATCGAAGCCCCAGTAAACGGCGGCCGTAACTATAACGGTCCTAAGGTAGCGAAATTCCTTGTCGGGTAAGTTCCGACCTGCACGAATGGCGTAACGATGGCCACACTGTCTCCACCCGAGACTCAGCGAAATTGAATTTGCGGTGAAGATGCCGTATACCCGCGACTAGACGGAAAGACCCCATGAACCTTTACTATAGCTTTACACTGGACTTTGAACCGACTTGTGTAGGATAGGTGGGAGGCTGTGAAACACTCACGCCAGTGCGTGCGGAGCCAACCTTGAAATACCACCCTGGTCTGTTCGGGGTTCTAACTTGATACTGTTACCCAGTATAAGGACCGTGTATGGTGGGTAGTTTGACTGGGGCGGTCTCCTCCCAAAGAGTAACGGAGGAGTGCGAAGGTACCCTCAGCGCGGTCGGAAATCGCGCATTGAGTGCAAAGGCATAAGGGTGCTTGACTGCGAGACTGACAAGTCGAGCAGGTACGAAAGTAGGTCTTAGTGATCCGGTGGTACTTCATGGAAGGGCCATCGCTCAACGGATAAAAGGTACTCTGGGGATAACAGGCTGATTCCTCCCAAGAGTTCACATCGACGGGGGAGTTTGGCACCTCGATGTCGGCTCATCACATCCTGGGGCTGTAGTCGGTCCCAAGGGTATGGCTGTTCGCCATTTAAAGTGGTACGCGAGCTGGGTTTAGAACGTCGTGAGACAGTTCGGTCCCTATCTGTCGTGGGCGTAGGAAATTTGAGAGGAGTTGCTCCTAGTACGAGAGGACCGGAGTGAACGTACCGCTGGTGTACCAGTTGTCATGCCAATGGCACTGCTGGGTAGCTATGTACGGACGGGATAACCGCTGAAAGCATCTAAGCGGGAAGCCTCCCTCAAGATGAGATTTCCCAGACGAAAGTCTCTAAAGGTTCGTTGAAGACGACGACGTAGATAGGCAGGGTGTGGACATGCAGTAATGTATGAAGCTAACCTGTACTAATCAACCGTGCGGCTTGACCATATAACACCCAAGGGTTTGTAGGGTGAGTTTCGCCTAAGTAGTAGGATTGATTTGATAAACCGATTTGCCGTTGCTCAACGAAAACGAAAATAAAAATAAAAAAGCAAGTCGTGTAAAAACCAGTTTTCTTGGCAGTCATAGCCTGTGTGAACCACCCGACCCCATCCCGAACTCGGAAGTGAAACCACAACGCGCCGATGATAGTGTGAGGCCTCCTCATGCGAAAGTAGGTTACCGCCAAGAATTTAAATATATAAGCCCTAGCTAATTAGCTAGGGCTTTTTCTTTGTCTATTATTTTCTTTTATTGTTTTGTATCATTTAAGGCTGTAAAAACTATAGTTGAGGCACTATAAAAAGATAATCTGAACCTGTCAAATTTGTAGGAAACTTCACAGGTTTGAATATTCTTTTTACGTTGCGGTAGCTATATGTGAGAGATAGTTTTCTATCTAGGTGTTTTGAAAGTCACCACGCTACTCCACGGGCTTGCTGGTGCTTTATCACTTCCCGCCCGCACTCTTACGTAGTAAGTCCAATTAGCAAGATTTCCTGTATGACTATAGCTTCTGGTAGAAGTAGTTGTCGTATAGCAAGTTGCACCACAGGTACTATTACCTGCGTTGTCTTTGAAATCTCTAAAGTCTGAGTATTGGCTAACAACAACACGGTAAGTCGTTGCTCCTGATACAGCAGGCCAAGTTGCCACTGCCGTTTTACTTCATACGGATGGAAACAATCGGTGCTGCAAGCGCATTCAGAATCTTGACCGTTGCAGAACCCTGCATTGTCTTACCATTCTCGCTATAGCTTCCAGTGATCGTCGCATTCGTATCAGCATTCACATTTGTGGTAGAAAGAGTACCGTTAGTGCTGACAGATAACGCGGTGCTATTATCACTCCATGAAGATGGCGTGACTGTTTTGCTGCTGTTATCTGTGTAGTATGCTGTAGCTTTACAAACTCCACCGTTGCTGCTGTTCTCGTTGACTGAGAGGGGACAATTAACAACAACTCTACTCAACTGTGAGTTTCGGTAATTTTTGGACAAATATGATTTCCCAGATTTGGGCTTCCCTATGTCATCAAAAACCACATCTACAGAGGAGTCTCGTTTCATGTTCGGTTGCTTGGACAACTGGAAATGCAGATGCGCGGCCGTAGAGCAACCAGTATTTCCGGAAACTCCTATTTTTTGCCCACGCTCAACTCTCTGATTTACAGTTACATCAGTCTTGCTTAGGTGAAAATAGTAGCTGTATAGACCGTCAGGATGTTTAATGCGTATGTATGTTGCTGGACCATTCCAATATCTGGGATTATCCAGACAGAACTTTGGTTTAGTGCTATCTTGCCCTACCATTTCAACAACTCCTTCTTTCGGAGCATGGACATCAAATACACCGGCAAAATCTATGGCGTATGCCCATCCAGCCCCATAATGGGAGGCTGTTCCATTACCGTCTTGAGAAACTCTTTGCTCTGTCCCTCCTGCATAAGGAGCATAATATCCAGATATAGATTGAGCTTGTACTGTATACCAACTCATCATTACCCCCACCACCGCAAGCTGCGCCGCCTTTCTCAATCCCATTCGGATATTCATAACCGTTACCCTCAATAATAAACCAAAACACACTGTAACAAACTTCAAATTAACCCTATAACAAGCTAATCTGGTGTAAATAATAGATTATCTCCCACAAGAAAAGAATGGATTTTCCTGTTCTTGACACAATAAATATCTTACAAAAAAATGAAATTTAACCGTTTGAATATTAAATATATTTCAAATGAAACACTAATTTATTTACAAAGAACCACAATTTCTTTATACTCTGATTACTAACTTTCTAGTAAACACTTTACAAAAAGGTACTCCACATGAATGCGTTAGACCATATTGTTTCTGATAACCTATTGAAATATCTGGATAAATGGAAAGAAAAATCAAAAACCAATACCCAGAGAAAATTTGCTGAGATACTCAAAATATACCAAACTTCGTTGTCTCAGTGGATCAGCAAAACTGATCCAAGACCCATCCCCAGTGATAAGTACGAACTCATTGCCCAAACATTGGGAATCACTGTAGATACGCTGTGTCAACCGCTGGAAAGCCCCGTTTTAGAAACTGCTTATGTGCTGATTTCTTATCGAGGACGGGAGGCGGGGCGTTCAATAGACTTACTCAAATATGCCTATGATTTAGATACAGAAAAAATTGTCAAAGAGGCAGCCACAGTTTATGGCAGTAAAGGGGGGTTACTGAAATTACAGGCACCGACACAGCATGAAATTGGTGAGTTTCTGCGTAAAATTGGGCCTTATTGTGACACTACAACCACAATGTTTGTCATGTCTGGTTATCAGTGGCAACGCAAGCAAGACGAAAATGTGCAGATATTAGAGAAACTTACCCATGAGCGGCATCCATTGGGCGATTTTATAGAAAAAATAGAAGAAGTTCGACGCTGGATAATGGACTCTTCCAAAGAAGATGCTTTGGTAGATTACTTCTACGATTTTTTTACCTCTCCCGAGCTAAAAAGTGCCTTAGATGGCAAATTGCTTATCCAAGACCCAGAAAAATTGTTGAATTATCCCATCTTACTGGCACGCGGAGTTAAAAGCAGCCTGCGTGGGCTGGTGGTTTGGGATAATCGCACGATACGAGAAAAGGAGAGATACGAAAAATATTTCGACGAACAGGTAAAGCTGTTGAAAGCCAACCCGGATATTCAGATACAGCGGGTATTTGTAACCAATGTGCTTCCGCTATCAGATGATTTACTCCGAGAAATGTACCGTCAACAACGTGCAGGAATCGAGGTTAAATATCTGCTCCCTGAGAAATGGCAAAAAACCCGTGCAAATATCAAAAAACCATTGGACTTTGGTTTATTTGATGAAACTCACTTATGGATTCATGATGACTTGGTAGATACAAATGAGTTACGTACTGCCACCCTATACACACTGCGCAAAAGTGATGAAACCATCACAAGATACAAACGATTGAGGCAAACCATGCCCAAAGTACAGCACTAGGGGAAACTGAAATTAAACGAGCAGAATGGCTTGGTGCAAAATAACCTATACCAAAATTTAAGCCATTCATAAAAATTTTTAGTAGTCCTAACCAAGTTGTGTAGGGAGCAAGCAATAGCGTCATGCCACAAAAACTTGATGGGAGAGAGGTTGGACGGAATGGTGGCAGGTTTCAGTTTATTGGTGATTTGTATTGACCTTAAAAAAAACCGCATTCAAAACTCAAATAAACGCATCTACTGGCAGGCCAAATCGTTCACTTAATGCTTTGATTTGTCTCAGATTTAGTTGACGTTTTCCGTTTAAAATTTCAGACACGACACCTTGACTGCCAATTTCTGGTAAATCGCTTTGTTTTATATCGTGTGCCGACATTAGAAAATTTAATAGTTCTGCTGGCGTTGCATCGGGAACGGGATGATGTTTATTTTCATAAGACTCAATTAACGTAGCCAATGTATCCACCAATTTAGATAATGGATGTTGTTCATCATCGCCTACGATCATCAATAGCTCTTCTAGCCACACTATTTTCTGTTGATATTCGTCTTCTGTGTGTGGTGGTGAAAATACAGGATTCAGATTTTCCCATTGTTCAATGGTTAAAATTAATGCGTGATTCATTGTGATAACCGCCTTATTTCTTTGTTTTTAAAACAATCACATCAAGGTAAAGTTTGATGTGATTGCGTTTATTGCTCTGTCTGTTGAATTACAACTATATCTCATAATGAGATAAAATCAAGTTTTTTCTCGTTCGTTGCTAATCGCCAAAAAATAACAGGATATATCTGTAGTGCTAACCAATGAGTAATATTAAATATTCCCCCATCGCTCCCCGCCCCAAAATTCCACCTCCCACTTGATTTTTCCACAATAACTGCCTGATAATCGCGTTAATTGATTCAATTAGAACAAATTAACGGTGACATGAAACTTCTTATTGACATTGGCAATACTTGTCTAAAATGGGCGAGCGCACAGCAGGGACAATTAAGTCCACAACAACGTATCACTCATCACGGACGCGATGTGATGCCGAGTCTGGCCGAACACTGGCACGCGCTGCCAATACCCGAACAAGGCGTATTTATTAGCAGTGTCGCCCATCCGCTTTATGTGCAGCAAATTCGTGATTTTTGCCAACAACAATGGCAGTGTGAACCCGTCTTAATTCGCAGTACGGCACAATTCGGACAAATTCGTAGCGCGTATCCACAGCCAGAGCGTCTAGGCGTAGATCGTTGGTTGGCGTTAATTGGGGCGTGGTTTGTGTTGGAAGGGCGCAGTTGTTGTGTGGTGGATTGTGGTACGGCGATTACTTTGGATGTGTTGACTTCGGATGGACAACATCAAGGCGGTTTAATTCTACCGGGCATCGGCAAAATGCACCAGATTTTGGCACAAGATACCCATGCTTTAGGGCAATATCACCGCGATCCGCCCCCTTTATCGCCCGACAGTCCTTTGCTGGCAAATCACAGCCAACACGCGATACAATTGGGCATCTATTATGCCGTGATCGGTCTGATTGAACATGTGACTGCCGCTTATTCTGCCGATCCGCTACAATTAATCCTTACCGGTGGCGCGGCGACTTTGCTACGCTCTGCCCTGCCGACCCATTGTCATTATTGGCCTGATTTGGTGTTACAAGGGCTGTTAAAAGCGAGTGAATTGCAATGAAAATTTTAGCGTTGTTACTGTTATTGGCGAATATTATTTTTTTCGCGTGGCAACAACACCATTTACCGTGGATTCCGATTCAACCCGAAGATTTTATCGAAAAACAACAAATTGTTACGGCTGAACCCGCAGACCCACGTTTACTGCCGTTACTGTTATTATCAGAATATAAACCGACTCCAGAAGAACTGGCTGCCATTGAGACTGCGCCGCGTCGTTTACGTGAAGCGCATCCGCCTGCACCCACTGCGGTTGCTGTCGCAGAAACAGAAAGTTCTGGGCTTGATCTGGGGTTGGGGAAAATTTTTGATCGCATCGCCGAACGCGCCACAGAAACTCAAGCCATTATTATTCCTACAGAAGAAACGCAAAATGATGCTGAAGTGTCTACTGTAACCACCGATGATTTAATTGCCAGTGAGGAAGATTTTACGCCCGTAGAGCCTGTAGTTTCTGCGGAAGCAGAAAAGGTGACTGTGCATTCTGAAGATGAAGTGGCAGCAGAAGATACTGCCACAAATGTGGATGTGGAATCGGATTCAGTTCCTTTACGAGTCGCCAGCGCGGATAACGCCGGGCAAGCTTTGGCGTTGCCTGAATCGGCTGCCGCACCTGAGCCTGAATTACCAGAAACCACCGCTGTCACGCCAACACCTGTCGCCACAACCGCACCCAAAAAAGCAGAATCCCCCCCAAACCCAGCACCAACGCCCGCAAAAACCACCAATCCCCCCAGTTCCACTGGCGGATCAATTTGTTATAAAATTGGCCCTTACGTACAATCTGCCTCAGTCAATACCGCCGCACAATGGTTTAATCAGCGTCAAACCGGCAGTGCTAAGGTGAATCGGCGTGACACGCCTATTTTGGAAAAAACACGGGTTTATTTACCTCCCTTTGCCCATCGTCAAGAGGCGGTTCAAGCCCAACAACGTTTAGAACAACAAGGCATTCAAGATTATTACATTAACAAGGATCACTCGATTTCTTTAGGTGTTTTTCGTGATCTCGTGAATGTACAAAACCGCTTGGCTGAATTAAACCGTAAAGGTTTTAATAACGTAAAAACGCAAGCCAGTCACCGCTCAGAAACACGTTACTGGCTTGATGTCAAATTGCCGCGCAGCCAGCAAAATCTGATCACGCAATTTGATCGCACCATGAATAACCCAGAGGTACAAACCACCTCATGTCCTTAATTCAAGCAATTGCCTTACGCATAGAAATTGCCTACAATGCCCAGTCACTTCCCCGCACGATAACGAGCCTAGTTCATGAGCGAAACGGATAACCTGCCAACGATCATCGTCGTGGACGACAGTGCCACGTCAATTTCCCTCTACCAGTTCAGTGTAGAGCCTTTGCCCGTGCGTTTTATTGGCTTTAAATCGCCCGCCGAGGCATTGCCTTTTTTACAAGAACATACGCCTGCGCTAATTTTTCTCGACATTATTATGCCGGGAATGGATGGCTTGACTTTCCTGCGTCACTTGCGCACGTTGCCGCATCAAAAAGAAACGCCCGTGATCATGGTGACTTCAAAAGATTACGCGCAAGATCGCTATATTGCCAGACAATTAGGGGCTTTAGATTTTGTCATTAAGCCGCTGCGTTTTAAAGAGATACGAGATTTAGTCTGTCATTACACGGATATTCCTTCCATTGATGAACCCAGTAAACCACAATGAGTCAAAGCACTTCTGATTTAAATTATCTTCGCTTTTGGGGCGTGCGCGGTTCTTATCCTGCGCCGTTTGGCAGTCATTTGCGGGTGGGTGGCAATACCTCTTGTGTGGAGTTGTGTGCGGATGGACACGTGCTGATTTGTGATGCGGGATCGGGCATTATTCCTTTGGGGAATCAGCTCATGGGACAAAGTCAAATCCGTGAAGTATTAGTGGTTCTCACGCATTATCATTGGGATCATATTTCGGGTTTACCTTTTTTTGTCCCTGCTTTTGTGCCGGGGTGGCGCGTTAATTTGTTCGGCCCTGGTAACAGTGCGGAGGAAATTGAAAAACGCATTTCTGGGCAAATGTTAGACCCTTATTTTCCCGTAGAAGTAGAAACCTGGATGGCGGATATTCGCTATTTAGAAATGGAAAATAATCAATTGCGTTATGGCCCATTTACGATTGAAAGTTTTAACGTGCATCATCCGGGCAGCACTTTTGGTTATCGCATTCAAGTGCGCGGAAAGACCATTATTTATGCGTCGGACAACGAGTTGTCATTTATTGATAAAAATATCGAAAATCGACGCGCTGAATTAGATAATTATGAATTGCAATTGATCAACGCCATGCAGGAAGAAGAGCGTATTAAGGCGTTGGAAGTGATTCAAGATGCGCATGTTTTTATTCACGATGCGCAATATACGCCCGAAGATTATAATAAAAAACGCGGTTGGGGTCATTCTTGTTATATTGAAACGGTCAATTTTGCGGCCGATGCCAATATTAAGCAATTATATTTATTCCATGTCGATCCGAATTATAATGATTCTAAAATTGAATTATTACATCGAGATTCTATAAAAATTTTGCATGATCGCCAATCGTCTATGCAATGCCACATTGCACGCGAAGGGCTAACCTTAGATTTAGATGCGCTATAAGTACCAAGCCACCGACGAACAAAGTCAAACCATTACCGGTATTTTAACCGCTGACAGTGAACGCGCTGCGATGCGGCAATTGCAAAAACGCGGTTTAACCGTGGTGACTATCGCGCCGCTGACGGCCGACACGCTCGATCAACGTCGCGCCCAACAACGCCCGCCTTCGCGTGATATTCTTGTTGTTTTACATGAATTAACCACGTTGCTAGAATCCGATGTGTCTTTGATCGAAGCCATTGAATCACTGGCACATTCTTCTCACCATCCTTTTTTGACCCAAGCCTTTGCTCAGATGGCGCAGCGATTGCGTCAAGGCGCGGCTTTTTCCGTGATTCTCAAGGAAAGCCCGCTGAATCTACCGTGGTACATGCACCAGTTGATCGAAGCGGGAGAATTAACCGGTAAGGTTGCCAATGCCTTACGCGATGGTGTGGCGCAAATGGAATATGAGGAAAAAGTGCGAAATGAATTGCGTAATGCCATGATTTATCCTGTGATTTTGATTCTTTCTGGAATAACGGCGGTGATTCTAATTTTCACCTTAGTGGTGCCTCGTTTTGCCAATATTCTACAAAATCGCGGTGATGAGATTCCACTGCTGGCACAATGGGTTTTGGGGACGGGGATGTTTTTAAATCACCACGCTGACAGTCTCATGATAGGCTTGGTGGTGGTGGCGATTGTGGGCGCGTATTTGCTCAATCAAGCGCAGGTAAGGGTGCGTTTACACAATGGGTTAGCCAATTTACCCGTATTAGGCAGTTGGTTGTTGGAATCGGAAACGGCACGTTGGGCGGCGATGATGGGGACTTTATTGGAAAATAAAGTGTCTTTATTGCGGGCTTTAGAATTGGCATCGCACGGGGTAAAATTACCCAGTTTATTGGCGCGCTTGCAACAGGTGACGCGGGCAGTGCGCGCGGGAACCAGTTTGTCCCAAGCCTTGCAGGATAATGACGCGCTCACGCCAACCGGTCATAATTTAATTCGCGCCGGAGAAAAAGCTGGCGAATTGCCGCGTATGTTGCGTTCATTGGCGCGTTTATTAGAAGAAAGCGGCCGCGTGCGAATGAAACGTTTTTTATTATTAATTGAACCGATTGCAATTTTACTGATTGGTGGTGTAATTGGGGTAATTATTACGGGAGTTATTTTGGCGATTACTAGCGTGAATGACATTGCGTTTTAAGATGATAAAAGAATCGCATTAACTCAATGGCAAACTAATTTGAAACGTCGTGCCATGTTCCGTATCTAAAATTTCAATCGTGCCTTGATGGGCATGAACATAATACTGCACAATCGCCAATCCTAAACCACTGCCTTTAATCGCACCTTGTGCGGGCAAATTGACCTGATAAAACGGATCAAAAATATGTGATCGATGGGCTTTAGGAATGCCCACGCCATCATCATGAATCGTAAGAAAAAATTGTTTATCATCCTGCCAAGAACGCATACTGATCACGCTGTGCGACGGGGCATATTTTAAAGCATTCGATAACAAATTATCGATAATCGTATAAAACTTTTCTTTATCAACCGATAAGGTGATCGCCATTAAATCTAATTTTAAATCTAATTGCCGTGATCGTAAAGTTAAACAATGTTGTCCACACACCTGCTCAATTAAAAAATCAATACGCTGCAACGTTAATTCCAAACGAATCGCTTGCGTATAAGCATTTTGAAAATTTAATAAATCTTCAATCAGTTTTTGCAGTTTCAAACTATTACGCTCTGCAATTTCAACCAATTCCTGCTGATCTGGATTCAATAATTGAAAACCAGAAGCACGTATTAAGTTAATACTTTCTTTAACGGCTGTTAATGGTGTTTTTAAATCATGAGACACATGCTGAATAAAGCGAATTTTACTGGCTTCTAAATCATTTAACCGCTGTCTTAACCACTCCAATTGCTGCCCTAATCGCGCCACGTCGCTGCTGCCTTTAATTTGGATAGGATTATCTAATTGGCCTGCGCCTAAATTATTAATTGCCTGTTCCATTTTTTTAAATGCTTGATTAATGATATAAATTAACCAAGAACTGACCAGCACCGTAAAAAAGAATAATAAAAGCACTTTATAAGTTAGAGAATAAATAATATGAGTACCTTTATGTGCAATTTCTTGATTCGTTTTATTCATCATGGCATCACTAATCAGCATTTTTGACGTAATGGCTTCTAACACTTCCATTTTTTCTGCTAATTTTTCTCTGTCGTGTTTTACTGTTTTATCAGTGAGATATTGATAAATATTTTCTTCTTCTTCCAAATACTGCAAAATTAACCCTTCAAATTCATTATATTGTTTGGTCGTCTGTAATAATTCATGAGCGATATTTCTCACAATTTTACTGCGCAATCGATAAATTTCTAAATAAATTTCTGGCACAACAATAGATTGTTGTGCTTTACGATTTAACTCATTTGTTTCTGCGTGAATAGCAGCGATTGACAAGGTAATTTCACTATAATTTTGAACTGCTTTTTGGGAAAAATAAACCAATTCTTTAATTTGATCAGATGCAATAGATAACGCATAAATTAATGGTAAAAAAACCCATCCTATCCCAATAATAATTCGTACCCGTAATGTATTAAAACTGCGAATAAATTTTTTCATGATAACGTAAGCTCCCATGCGTGAACAGATGAAACTCGACTAGAAATTGAGGCTTAAAATCCCCATAACGCCTGCTTTATTGACACGGTTTATTTTTTTTGTAAAACAAAAAGAGGGTATCACTATGCTGATTCGTGAGCAACTGATGCGTTTTTCATTAATACTGGCATTAAGTTTTGGATTATTGCTGGCGTTTGCGTTTAAAAACAATAGCATGGCGCAATTGCCTGTGAGTGTAGATGAGCAGCCGTTGCCTAGCCTTGCGCCGATGCTGGAGCGAATTACGCCTGCGGTGGTGAATATTGCCACGCGCACTCAGGTTCGGTTGCAAGAAAATCCGTTACTTAACGATCCGTTTTTTCGCTATTTTTTTAATTTACCCTCGCGCCCTCGCGCCCGTGAAGAGCAAAGTCTGGGGTCTGGAGTCATTATTGACGCAAAAGAGGGCTATGTTATCACAAATCATCATGTGATTAATAAAGCCGATGAAATCATTGTCACCTTGCGCGATGGACGGCAATTAAAAGCAAAATTAATTGGTTCTGATCCAGATACTGATGTGGCTTTAATTCAAGTTCCTGCGGAAGATTTAGTATCAATTCCTTTGGCTGATTCGGATAAATTGCGTGTGGGTGATTTTGTGGTGGCCATTGGCAATCCTTTTGGCTTGGGACAAACGGTAACTTCGGGTATTATTAGCGCATTGGGACGCACGGGATTAAGCATTCATGGTTATGAAGATTTTATTCAAACCGATGCTTCTATTAACCCTGGCAATTCGGGCGGAGCATTAGTCAATTTACGCGGAGAATTAATTGGTATTAATACTGCTATTTTAGCACCAAGCGGTGGAAATGTAGGAATTGGTTTTGCGATTCCTGCTCATATGGTGCAACAAGTGGTGCGCCAATTGCGAGAATTTGGCGAAGTGCAACGCGGACAATTAGGGGTGGTGATTCAAGATATTGATCCCAATTTAGCCCAAGCCTTTGGTTTGCAACAAAAACAAGGCGCAGTTATCATTGAAATTCAAGCCAATTCCGCCGCAGCCAACGCAGGTTTACAAATTGGCGATGTCGTCATATCCATCAATCAACGCCCAATTCATAATGCCTCTGATTTACGCAATCAAATTGGATTATTACGCATTGGAGAAAAGGCTACATTAACCATTATTCGAGATGGAAAACAACAGACAATAGATGTCGTGGTCAGTGGACAACCTTATGTCTCAGGTAAAGACATTCATTCGCTGTTAGAGGGCGCAACATTAAGCGATGAGAAAGAAGGTGTAATGATTGTTGAATTAGTCCATAATAGCACCGCAGAACGCGCTGGTTTTCGCAAAGGCGATATTATTATGGGGTTAAATCGTCGAGCCGTTCGCAATACTGATGAATTAGGGCGTTGGCTTAATTCGCAATGGGGTGCGTTTTCTGTGCAAGTGAATCGAAATGATGTCATTGTTACTTTAGCATTCCGCTAAAAAAACGGGCATTTTATTTTCCTATTTATACCGCCAACCCTTCTTGTTGGCGGTTAGACTTTCCCAAATGAATCTCGCTATTGTCTTTGGAATTTAATATTTTAAAATTTTTTTCCAAATGCAAAATATGACGTTGATTTTCATTACGGTAGCTAATTCTATCCATCGTCATTTTTAACAGGAAAAAACGAAACGCTTGATCAGGTAATGTTTGATCCATATATAATGGGTCTAAAATAGTGGAACTTTGCAAAATAACTTGCAATAAATTTTCATTAAATCCTCGCCCTTGATCTTCAATATCAACCACCAATTTATCGCTTTCCAACATCAAAGTAACGCTAATGGATTGCGTATGGGGTGCATATTGATTGTCGTTAATGATTTGCTGCACAATTTCTAATATGCACAATTGAATATCTTCAATTAATCCTTGTTCAAAAGGCGTATGTTGACGACATAATGTCTCTAAACATTGCCCCAATAAAGTGGCTTGATGTGCGTCACTATGAATACTAAAACGGATGCTGTGCATGATGCCCCCCTGTGACCTATCGTAAAACATAAAAATAACCTTGTTACACAGCGGAGCGCAATTACAATGCCATTTGTGCTAAACAGGAAAATGAGCCTAAAAACGCATTAAAATTCATTTTTTAGTGTTATTTTTTTGACATTTTCGCTATTTCTGACAACCCTCAGCAAAAGCAAGCAGACCAGCATCATCAAACGTATTGGTAGTCCCCTCTAGGTGGTGATAAATGGTATAATACCCATTTTTATAGAGATAAAGAGGAAAAGCGAATGAAATGTCCCCGTTACCAATCTCAAGCGATTGTAAAGAATGGAAGTATTAATAGTGGAAAGCAAAAATATGCCTGTAAAGATCGCGGTCGTCAGTTTGTGGAAAATCCGCAGAACACCAATCAGCCTATTCCTCAAATGATGGTAGAACTGATTGATAATTAGATATAGAAACCCGTGAAATTGTAGGAGCTTATTGGGTATCTCCTTAATAAACCCGCGATCTCAATTTAAAATCAAACAGTAAAATTGCCACATCACAGATTCGGGATAATTTTATTCATCTCACTACTGAGACAGAACCACAAAAAAATAACGCCCCAAACATGGAGCGTTATTAATTTCCGACTTAAAGCGTACGTTCTTAGTTATTGCTGCACGGGATTACCAAATAGCATATTGCGAATCAGTTTGCGTGCCAAATCGACAGGAACTAGCACCAAAGCCATCGCCAACACATATAACCACTCTTCAACACTTAATCCCACTGTGCGTAAAATCTCGCCGCCATAGGTAATGAAAATAACCTGTATCAACATAATCGAAGGCATAATGATAGAAAACAGGCGATTCTCAAAGAAATGCGCAAAAAGATTTAACCCTTCTGTGCGCGCATTAAAAGTATTAAAGATATGAACAAACACAAAAAACGCAAAAAACGCTGTTAAGAATTTCGCCTGTGCTTCAGGACTGCCCACCTCATATCCACCAGAGAACCAGTGTTGCGTAAAATCGCTGGTCAAAAACAAAATACTCACCGCCGCCACCACAAAGCCATTGAGCAAAATCGATGACCACATGTCCTTACTGATCAAAGGCTCGTCACGAGGAATGGGGTTTTCTTTCAAATAACGTTGTAACGCAGCTTCTCCCGCAAACGCAAGACCCGCAAACGTATCCATAATAATATTTAACCACAATAATTGCGTCATGGTTAATGGTAAATCGAAACCAAAAAATGGCCCCAAAAACGCCACGGTAATGGCAGAAATATTCACGGTTAATTGGAAAATTAAGAATTTCCGAATCGATTTAAACAAGGTTCTACCGTACAACACCGATTTGATCAACGATGAGAAATTATCATCTAAAATCACAATGTCACTGGCTTCTTTGGTCATTTCCGTGCCGCTGCCCATCGCAAAACCCACGTCCGCATTTTTCACCGCAGGCGCGTCATTCACCCCGTCGCCCGTCATTCCAACCACCAATCCCAAGGACTTGGCTAAACGCACCAAACGGCTTTTATCGGTAGGAAATGCCCGCGCCACCACGTATAAATGCGGTAAAATCGCCTTCACTTGCTCATCACTGAGTTCAGCCAATTCAGACGAAGTCAAAATAGTGGCTTTACTGTCATCCTCCAACAAGCCCACATCTCGCGCAATCGCTTGTGCGGTGGCTTTGGCATCGCCTGTGATCATAATCACGTGAATGCCTGCTTCCTTGGCGGATTTAACAGATTGATAAGACGTTGTGCGTAATTCATCACGCATCGCAAAAATACCCAACAAGGTCAAACGCTCAGGCAAATGTTGATCTTCATTGATGGGCGTTTCTGTCACCGCAATCGCCAATAAACGCATGGCGCGATTAGACAAGCCTTCCATAGCGGTTTGCAAGTGGGCTTGATCGGTTAAGGCTTGAGTGTTGCCTTCGGCATCCAAATAATGCGTACAATTTTTCAATACCACTTCAGGCGCGCCTTTCACCAAAGTCAAAGCCGATGCTCCCGTGACTTGCGTGGCCGAGAATTTACGCGCACTGCTAAATTGGATCATATCCACCACTTTAATGCCATCATCTTGCGCCAAATAAGGCGTGACAAAACGCAATAAAGCCTGTTCTGTCCGATCTGCGCCGACGAATTTGGGGTGCTTGGGATCGCTGGTATCAATCACGGCACTGGTGTTATTGCGCAGGGCAAATGCCACCATACTTCTAACTTTTTCAGGAATATCATTAAGTTGTTCAAAAGGCTGGCCAGAACCTGCCACAAATTGGCTGACTGACAAACTGCCTTGCGTTAAAGTTCCCGTTTTATCGGTGAATAAAATATTTAAACTGCCTGCGGTTTCAATCCCTAATAATTTTCGCACTAACACTTTTTCGCGTAACAATTTTTTCATATTCAAGGCCAACACCATTGCAATCATCATGGGCAGGCCTTCTGGCACAGCCACCACAATCACAATAATCGCCAAAATCGCTGCGGTGACAAAATCAGAGATGATGACACCCACACTTTGCGCAAAATAAACATTCATGTCACTTTGCAACGCAATTTTATTGAAAATAAACGCTAAAAAGATGAAAGTTGCGCCAAAATAGCCAAATTTTGCAATTTGCTGTCCCAATACAGATAACTTAACTTGTAATGGAGACAAACGATCTTCAGCCGAAACAATGGCTTTCATGGTTTGGCCGTATTGGGTTTTTTCCCCTACGGCGGTGGTGTGCATGACAATTTCACCATCAGTCACCAAACTGGCGCGGTAGACTTTATGGTGTTCATCGGCTTGTTCTGGGGGGGTATTTTCGGGGAGGGCTTTACGTTTTACGGGTTCAGATTCGCCGGTTAAAGCGGCTTCGTCAAATTCAGCATGACCTGCTACGACAATACCATCGACAGGCACGGTGTCACCGGGTTGCAGTAAAATATAATCACCAACAACCAATTCATCAATTAAAATCTCAACTAACTGTCCTTCACGAAACACTTTAACGCGAATTTGCGAGGCTTCGGCCAGTAAACGTTGAAAAGACTGTTCATTACTGTATTCAGACCATGCTGCCACCCAAGTCGCCAGCACAACCGCCAAACCAATTCCCACACTTTCGTACCATTCCGCATAACCAAAAACCCACAACACCACGGTAATAAGCAAAGCCACCAACAAAATAATAATGATGGGGTCTTTCAAATTTTCCATGAGCTTATCCATAAAGCTCTCGGTATCATGAGCGGCAATACCATTACTGCCGTGGATTTCTCGACTGCTTTGCACCTGCGAAGGAGTTAGCCCTTCAAAGCTAAATTTCATAAAAGAACCTCTTGAATAAAAATGGAAAACACAATATAGCAGAAACTACCTCGCACACAGTGATGGCTAAAAAAAATTTTTCAATAAGGATTTTGTAGCTGATCATTTATCTGAATCAATTCGAGTAAAGAAATGTTTAGATTAAGAAAATAAAATGAGGAAGCACCTTACGCTCTGGATACAAAGCAGTTTAGTGAACGATTGGTAGGATTAACATTTGTGGTATTTTTAGTTTCAACCGATATGCCCTGAATAGGATTTGAACCTATGGCCTTTCCCTTAGGAGGGGAACGCTCTCTCCACTGAGCTATCAGGGCGAAGATCATTAAAACAAGGCGTTGGTTTTAATAATCAGCAATACCGGGATTATTATCGACATTGATCAATTTGGGCGCGTTGTAGCGGTCAATTTTGACACTTTTCACATCACGCAAATGATTGGCGACCACCTCCCAAATTGGCGCACCGGGTGCCTGACTGCCCACGGTTGCCCAGCCTGCGACCTTGTACATTTTCTTTAAATCTAAGGCTTTCCCATCGTCTAAAGCCAATTCTAAAATACGCTGTCCCATACGCGCTGTGGGATCACAGACATAATTCAAACCACCAACCCGAACCATATCGCCTCCTTGTTGCAAATAGGGATCGGTATTAAATAAATTATCGCACACGTCTTCTAAAATAGTCTTAATCTCCTCACCACTCATTTCCCGCACATAGGTTTCAGGATAAGTGATACATGTTTGATCTAACACATTTTCCATCGTAATGGTTTGACCCGGTAAAATCGACGTTCCCCAACGAAAACCCGGTGATAAGGCAATTTGCGCATCTAATTGAATGCGTAACGCATCGCAGATCACTTGATCAAAGGTGCCGTTAAAATTACCGCGCCGATACAATAATTGTTCAGCCACGGCCAATTCTTCGGTTAATTGCGTTAAATAAGGCGTACGCACTTGTTCAATATAGGCCTGCATTTCTGGATCGGCCGCTAACAAATTAGAAAAAACAGGCAATAAATGATAGCGATATTCCACCACTTTACCCTCTTTAACCGCAAAATCTAACACACCCACGAATTTTCCATTAGAGCCTGCATTACACACCAAAGTATTGCCTTGGGCATTTTTCACCACACTGGGTTGTGGTACGCCGTCATGGGTGTGTCCACCTAAAATCACATCAATGCCGGTGACATCGGCGGCCATTTTCAAATCAACGTCCATGCCGTTGTGAGAAATGACCACGACAACATCGGGTTGTTCTTTGGCGCGGACTTCGTTGACCAACTCCTGCATCTCCGCTACGCGAATACCAAAAGTCCAATCCGGAATAAAACGCGACGGATTGGCAATAGGCGTATAAGGGAACGCTTGGCCGATAATGGCCACATTCACACCACCTAAGGCTTTCACCGTATAAGGTTTAAACGCATGGCCGCTGTGTTCATCGTAGGCGGGTGCGCCTTCAAATAAGGCTTCTTCTTTAACCCGTACATTTTGCGCCACAAAATCACCTTTAAAAGCGGCAATATTCGCCAAAACCTCTTCAGCCAAATACGTAAATTCCCAATGGCCGGTCATCACATCCACACCCAGCAGATTACAGGCTTCAACCATATCTTGGCCACGTGTCCAATAGGCCGTGCCTGAGCCTTGCCATGTATCACCACCGTCCAATAATAAAGTTTTTTCAGTGCCGTATTGACCACGTAATTGTTTGATTAACGTGGCTAAATGAGCAAATCCACCGACTTTACCATATTCTTCGGCACGCTTGGCAAAATCCAAGTAAGTCAAAGCATGACGAGCGTGGACATTATCAGAGGGGATATTAAAATGTTTCAGTAAGGCTTCCCCTACCAAATGCGGCGGGTGTCCCAACATACTGCCAATGCCTAAATTCACGTGCGGTTCGCGGAAATAAACGGGCAGCAATTGGGCGTGAGTATCAGTAATATGCAATAAGCGAATATCACCAAAATTAGGAATGTCATAAAGACGTTCAAAAACAGATTCAGCACGACCACGCTGAGGCAGTAACCCGGCCATGCTGGCAATAGCCATCAGTTGAAGGAATTGACGACGATTTAAAGACATTAAAAATACTCCCTTGGCTTGCTGTTAATACACCCAAGTATTTTACACGTCAGGCACTATTTTTAAAATCTCAATGAAGTGGAAATGAACCAAAAGAAAAAAGACAACCGCTTATGTAAAGAATAAACGGTCGTCTTTATCAAATAATTGACGCGACTAATAGCAAAATTAAATCGGGTTATAACGAGCTTTGATCAATAGCCAAGCCTGGTCCCATCGTGGTAGAAATGGTCACGCGGCGCATATAAACCCCTTTTGACGTGCTGGGTTTGGCCTTATTCAGGTCAGCCAATAAGGCTTGTAAATTGCCTTTTAACGCTTCGCCGTCAAAATTCAACTTACCGATGGTGCAGTGAATAATCCCTGCTTTATCCGTCCGATAACGTACTTGACCGGCTTTGGCGTTGCGTACGGCACCGGCCACATCAGCGGCGACTGTGCCTACTTTAGGGTTAGGCATTAAACCGCGGGGGCCTAAAATTTGCCCTAATTGTCCCACAACACGCATGGCATCGGGAGACGCAATCACCACGTCAAAATCCATCATGCCGCCTTTAATTTGCGCCGCTAAATCTTCAAAACCCACAATGTCCGCACCCGCAGCCAATGCCGCATCCGCATTTGAACCTTGCGCAAATACGGCCACCCGTACACTTTTACCCGTACCATTGGGTAAAACGGTCGAGCCGCGCACCACTTGATCGGATTTACGGGGATCAACGCCTAAATTGACACTGACATCAACGGATTCTAAAAATTTAGCAGGCGGCAATGATTTTAACAATTCCACCGCTTCATCAAAGCCGTAAGCACGGCCGGGTTGCAATTTTTCGCGGATAGCTTTAGCGCGTTTAGATAATTTAGCCATGATTACAAGCCCTCCACTTCGATGCCCATACTACGCGCACTGCCGGCAATGGTACGCACAGCAGCGTCCATACTGGCTGCGGTCAAATCGGGCATTTTAGTTTTAGCGATTTCTTCGAGTTGTGTGCGGGTCACTTTGCCGACTTTATCGGTATGGGGACGCTTGCTGCCACTCTTGATACCCGCTGCTTTTTTCAATAAGAAAGAGGCCGGCGGTGTTTTTAACACAAAAGTGAAACTACGGTCGCTATAAGCGGTAATAATCACAGGAATCGGCATTCCCAATTCAAAACCTTGCGTTTGGGCGTTGAATTGTTTGCAAAATTCCATAATGTTTAACCCTTGTTGACCCAAAGCAGGGCCAATAGGTGGGCTGGGATTGGCTTGACCTGCTTTCACTTGCAGTTTGACATAGGCTTGGACTTTTTTAGCCACGAAATAACTCCATAATGGGTACGAGTGCCGCGAGGCTCCCCAGTGTAGATGGTGTGAAGTGAGGAGTCACTTATTCTAATATTCTAAGAAACAACCACTTTCACGCTAATGCGTTTTTTTAAAGAACGCTAAAAACAATAAAGGCACAAAAAATATCTTTCTTGGTCAATCTAAGAAAGCCTACTTTTGCACCTGTCATCAATCGCAACCGTTAAAAACTACTCTTTTTCGACTTGGCCGAATTCCAATTCTACGGGAGTAGAACGCCCAAAAATGGACACAGCAACCCGCAAGCGATTTTTTTCGTAATTAACGTCTTCAACACTGCCTTTAAAATCGTTGAAAGGGCCATCAGTGACTCTGACCACTTCGCCGACTTCAAATAAAACTTTAGGACGGGGTTTTTCCGTGCCTTCCTGCATTCGCTGCAAAATGGCATCGGCTTCTTTTTCGGAGATTGGGGCGGGTTTTTCTTGTGTGCCGCCGATGAAACCAATGACTTTGGGCGTGTCTTTAATCAAATGCCACGAGTCACCGTTCATTTCCATTTGCACCAGCACATAGCCGGGGTACAATTTGCGTTCACTTTTGCGCTTTTGTCCGTCGCGCATTTCGACCACTTCTTCTGTGGGAACGAGAATTTCGCCAAACAAATGCTCCAAACCGCTGCGCTTAACCCGATCCAATAATGAGCGCATGACTGATTTTTCAAATCCAGAGTACGCATGTACCACATACCAACGCATTGCCCTTACTCCAGAGTGTTAGCCTGTGATCAGCCGAACCAGCCACAACAACAGACTGTCAAGCAACCAAACAAATATCGCCACCACAAACACCATTAACAAAACAATACCCGTGGTTTGCAACGTTTCTTGACGACTCGGCCACACCACCTTGCGCACTTCCAGATGGGTTTCGTGTAAAAAATCTCGTACATTGCGACCTTTTTCAGTTTTCAGCGCAATAAACACTGAAACACCGATCACGCTCAACAAAAATACGACACGCAACAACAGGGAATGTTCGGCAAAGTAGTAAAAACTCACCACGCCCACCGCTATCAAAGCAGCGACAGCGATCCATTTTGGTATATCTTGCTGTTGCCGTTCGGAGCTTGGCGCGTCCATCTTGGTATTCATTAACTGTTTTACTCGCACTGAGCCGCAAAAAAAATGGCAGGCTAGGAGGGAATCGAACCCCCAACCTGCGGTTTTGGAGACCGCCGCTCTGCCAATTGAGCTACTAGCCTAGAAATCGGTAGGGTGCAGCAAAAATGCTGCACACCAGATACTTTAGAAAAATACTGAGAAGTCGATTATTCGAGATTACTCTTTAATCTTAGCCACAACACCCGCGCCGACAGTACGACCGCCTTCACGAATCGCAAAGCGCAAGCCTTCTTCCATCGCAATGGGGTTAATCAGTTTTACAGTGACTTTAACGTTGTCACCGGGCATGACCATCTCAATGCCTTCTGGTAAATCAACCGCACCGGTGACATCAGTGGTACGGAAGTAGAACTGTGGACGGTAGCCATTGAAGAATGGAGTATGACGACCACCTTCTTCTTTGCTTAATACGTACACTTCGGCTTCAAACATTGTGTGTGGTTTGATAGAACCGGGTTTAGCCAATACTTGACCACGCTCTACGTCATCACGCTTTGTACCACGTAATAAAATACCAACGTTGTCCCCTGCTACCCCTTCGTCTAACAGTTTACGGAACATTTCCACCCCAGTACAGGTGGTTTTAACCGTGTTTTTGATGCCCACGATTTCAATTTCTTCGCCGACTTTAATACGTCCGCGTTCTACGCGTCCAGTTACTACTGTTCCGCGACCTGAAATAGAAAATACGTCTTCAATCGGCATCAAGAAAGCTTGATCCACGTGACGCACGGGGTCTGGGATATAGCTGTCTAAGGCATCAACCAATTTATAGATAGCAGGCACGCCGATGTCACTTTGGTCGCCTTCTAAGGCTTTCAGTGCAGACCCCACGATAACGGGAGTGTCATCGCCGGGGAATTGATAGCTGTCTAACAATTCGCGCACTTCCATTTCCACCAATTCTAACAATTCGGCATCGTCCACCATGTCAGCTTTGTTCATGAACACCACGATGAATGGCACACCGACTTGGCGCGCCAACAGGATATGCTCACGAGTTTGCGGCATTGGACCATCGGCAGCGGACACCACGAGAATCGCACCGTCCATCTGCGCCGCACCGGTAATCATGTTCTTCACATAGTCAGCGTGACCGGGGCAGTCAACGTGCGCGTAGTGGCGATTTTCAGATTCGTATTCGACGTGCGCGGTGGCGATAGTGATACCACGTGCGCGCTCTTCGGGGGCGTTATCGATTTGATCGTACGCCTTAAATTCACCACCATACTTTTCTGCCATACACTTGGTCAGTGCAGCAGTTAAAGTGGTTTTGCCGTGGTCAACGTGGCCGATGGTGCCGACGTTGACATGCGGTTTGTTGCGTTCAAATTTTGCCTTGGACATGTTAGAGATTATTCCTTAATTGCGCATGACACGGAGATGACGGGGCTACCTGCCAGCTATCGATTTTGGAGCCCATAACCGGACTTGAACCGGTGACCTCTTCCTTACCAAGGAAGTGCTCTACCGACTGAGCTATATGGGCGTAAAACATTAATGGAGCGGGTGATGGGAATCGAACCCACGCTATCAGCTTGGAAGGCTGAAGTTCTACCATTGAACTACACCCGCTAAAAAGCGGTCAGATTATGGTTCTTGATTAAAAACAAAGAGTAAAACGTTGGTGGAGGGGGTAGGATTCGAACCTACGAAGGCTGAGCCGTCAGATTTACAGTCTGATCCCGTTGACCGCTTGGGTACCCCTCCGAGAGTAGCCGCCCATTATAGACGAGCTTTCTTACGGATGTCAATAAATATGGTCTTTGTTTTATCAGTGATGAGCGCGCCGAGCGAACTCGTATGGACTTTTCAATGAATGACCGTTTTGAAGCGACGCATTCTAGCGAAAATAATCAGGGAGAGCAAGTGTTTTTTAGATTTTATTTATATTTTCTAACTGTCCTTCATCGCGTTGCCAGCGGCCGAGTCGATAATATTCTAGGGGTTGATATTGAATTTTATAGCTCATTTTTCGACAGCCCTCAATCCAATAGCCCAAATAGAGCCAGTCTAAATGGGAAGATGTGGCGTGTGCGATTTCCCACAAAACCACGTAAACGCCTAAACTGCGCTTGCTGTGTTGCGGGTCGAAAAAAGTATACACCGCGGAAAGTCCGTCATTCAGCACATCAACCACTCCCACCGCCAGCAACTGCTCATGTAAACGAAATTCGTAAAAAACCGTATTTGCCCAATCACTCATTAGGAATTGCCGACAACTGGCCACACTGGGATTATCCATACCGCCGCCTTTGTGGCGCGCATCGAGATAGTGACAATATAAATCGAAATGTTCTTGTTTTAATTCGCCCGTGTGTGCCGTAATATTTAAATCTTGGTTGGCACGCCAAACTCGTTTTTGGGTGCGATTAGGGGAAAATCGGCGCACGGGAACACGCACAGGAATACATAATTCGCACGTCTGACAATGCGGACGATACAAATGCTCGCCACTGCGTCGAAAACCATGCCGCGACAGAGTGGTATACAACGTTTTATCCCGCGGAAAATCCGGATCAACAAAGATAGTCGTCGCTTCGCGTTCAGGAAAATAACTACAATGATGCGGTGGTGTAGCATAAAGGGTAAATTGAGTGTGTTGGTTCATGGTGCGCCATGCTCCAATAGGTCGGGATCAAATTGCCAAACGCCCGTGTAACTTTTTATGTCACACAAATAATCCAGTAAACGACAATAATCAGCCCGAGGAACCAAAGACGCGCCCAGACTTTCCAAATGTTTCGTATGCACTTGACAATCAATCAGTTCATAACCCCAACGCCACAATTGCCACACCAAATGCACATAAGCCACTTTGGACGCATCCGTCACTCGACTAAACATCGATTCGCCAAAAAACACCTTTCCAAGTGCCACGCCATACAAGCCGCCCACCAGTCGCCCATCTTGCCACGCTTCAACGGAGTGGGCAAAATCGTATTCGTTTAAGCGACAATAGGCCTCTAACATTTCAGGCGTAATCCATGTTCCAGAATGATCCTCACCCCGCGGAGCCGCACATTCGCTCATTACTTGACGGAAATTCTGATCAATGGTCAGTTGAAACGCTTGCTTGCGGATAGTTTTACGTAAACTACGCGACACCTGCAATTCTTCGGGAAACATGACCATACGCTGACTGGGAGCCCACCACAAAATGGGTTGATCATCGCTGTACCAAGGGAAAATTCCCCGTCGATAAGCGACCATTAAGCGACTTATTGACAGATCACCCCCCACGGCCAACAGACCATCTGGATAATCAAGAGCCGTTTCTACTTTCGGGAAATCATAAGGCCCCGCATTGTGCGGTATCCAATAAGGGCGGCGCATGTTCAGCTTCCAAATAATAAATATTTTATTTAAAAAAAGTTGAGAGAAAAGCTAGAAAATAATATTAATATTCTACATCTGTTATAACTATAGGCAATATAATTATGCTTGACCAGTCAGTGTTAATTGGTTGGCTAATTGAACAAATTGAGAAAGGCTCAAGGTTTCGGCGCGACTTTGCGGGTCAATGCCTAATGCTTCGATGTGTTCGCTGGATAATAATGTTTTTAAAGTATTGCGCAACGTTTTGCGCCGTTGAGAAAAACTAGCGGCGACTATTTTATGTAACGCATTCATATCTTGAACGTGAATAGGAAATTCTTGATAAGGATAGAGTTGCACAATGCTGGACTCCACTTTGGGCGGAGGATGAAACGCGCCCGCACCGACATCAAAACGTTTTTCTACCCGACAATAATATTGGGTCATAACGGATAATCTTCCATAATCAGATTCACCAGAAGATGCGGCCATGCGATCCACGACTTCTTTTTGCAACATGAATGTCATCGATTCAATTTGTGGGACAAAACGAAGTAAATGAAACAATAAAGGAGTAGAAATATTATACGGTAAATTTCCAATAATGTGCAGCGGTTTTTCTACAGGAAAAATACTAAAATCAAATTGTAAAGCATCCGCAGCATGAAGTGTCAATTGTGTAGGTATAAAAGAGTTAAGCAATTGGCTAAGATAATCTATTAAATCTCTATCTAATTCAATGGCATGCAGACATACTCCGCGTTGAAGTAAGGGCAAAGTCAAGGCACCACGTCCGGGGCCAATTTCGATAAGAGTCGAATGGGAATCGACATTCAATAATTGAATAATACGTTGAATAACCGTGGGATCGTGTAGAAAATGTTGCCCAAAACGTTTGCGAGGGAAATGCGTTTTCATTAAATTAAGCCGCCGAAATTAATATATCAGCTAAAGTTTCTTGCACCAACAATTCATCATCAAAAGCGTGCATATTTTCCAATGTATCTAGTAATTGTTGGATATTAAAACTATTTTTATTTAAAGTCGTTATTAACGGATCAGTTAATGCGGCTTGTAAAGCATGGCGTAAAGCCGAAGAAGGCAGCGAGGTGGAATGGTTTCTATTTTGGCGACAATCTTGGCTGTCTAATGCACCTAAATAAACCACTCGATACGTATATTCATCCACAGCCAATTCACTTAAACTGGGCAGAGCCTGATCTAAATATTGATTGCAACGTTGACAGCCATCAAGATAATGCACTGCGCAGCGAAATAATTCTTGAATTAAATATTCTGGATTGGATAAAGAAAGAGCTTGTTTTAAATCATCAGCTAAAGTATGTTTAGTTTGAATAATTTGCCAGAGGCGATATTGTCCATCACGTTGTTCAGCAATGGCCAGATAATGTTTGTCCGATAATAAGTCAATAAATTGTAAATGAATGGCACTTTGCATTCGCAAAATATGGCGCGCTTGTTCTAAATCATTAAATAGCCAATGGCTGCGAGAAAAACACTGCCATTCTGGGCTATTTAAGTGCCATGTATCATTATCGATTAATTGGGGTCTTAGGGAGTGTTGATTAAGTTGTTGCAACACTTCTCGTCCAGAAATTGGCGGCCAAATCCACTGATAACCGGTTGTTTCATCGGGAAAAGCAGGCAGGCGTTTGTAGGTTTTTTCTGGTATTTTTTCAGGAATAGCGGCAATTTGTTCTAGCTGTTGCAATTCGCTAGAAATTTCAGATAATTCTTGAGTTAAGCTAGACAATTCTTTAACTAAAGGTTCTTCCGTAAACTCAGGTTCTTCTAATAAATCCGATTCTAAATCAATTGATTCAGGATAGTCTTCATCATTCAAATCATCATTTTCATCGCCAATCAATTCTTCTGACAATTGCGATAATTCTTCAACCAATTCAACAGGTAAATCTTCACCAATTTCCTCATCTAATTCAGACGGTAATTCTGCTAATTCTTCTGGTAAGTCTTCAGTAATGTCATCATCTAAATCAACAGGTAAAGTTTCATCATCAGACGGCAATTCTGCTAATTCATCTGGTAAATCTTCAGTAATGTTATCATCTAAATCAACAGGTAAAGTTTCATCATCAGACGGTAATTCTGCTAATTCTTCTGGTAAATCTTCAATAATGTCATCATCTAAATCAACAGGTAAAGTTTCATCATCAGACGGCAATTCTGCTAATTCTTCTTCTAATTCTGCGGGTAAATCCTCAGTAATGTCATCATCTAAATCAACAGGTAAAAGTTCATCATTAGACGGTAATTCTGCTAATTCTTCTGGTAAATCTTCAATAATGTCATCATCTAAATCGACAGGTAAAGTTTCATCATCATCAGACGGCAATTCTGCTAATTCATCTGGTAAATCTTCAGTAATGTCATCATCTAAATCGACAGGTAAAGTTTCATCGTCAGACGGTAATTCTGCTAATTCTTCTGGTAAATCTTCGTTAATGTCATCACCTAAATCAACAGGTAAAGTTTCATCATCATCAGATGGTAATTCTGCTAATTCTTCTGGTAAATCTTCAATAATGTCATCTTCTAAATCAACAGGTAAAAGTTCATTATCAGACGGTAATTCTGCTAATTCTTCTGGTAAATCTTCAATAATGTCATCATCTAAATCGACAGGTAAAAGTTCATCATCAGACGGTAATTCTGCTAATTCTTCTGGTAAATCTTCAGTAATGTCATCTTCTAAATCGACAGGTAAAAGTTCATCATCAGACGGTAATTCTGCTAATTCTTCTGGTAAATCTTCAGTAATGTCATCATCTAAATCGACAGGTAAAGTTTCATCATCAGATGGCAATTCTGCTAATTCTTCTGGTAAATCTTCAGTAATGTCATCATCTAAATCAACAGGTAAAGTTTCATCATCAGACGGTAATTCTGCTAATTCTTCTGGTAAATCTTCAATAATGTCATCATCTAAATCGACAGGTAAAAGTTCATCATCAGATGGCAATTCTGCTAATTCTTCTGGTAAATCTTCGTTAATGTCATCATCTAAATGAACAGGTAAAGTTTCATCATCAGATGGTAATTCTGCTAATTCTTCTGGTAAATCTTCAATAATGTCATCATCTAAATCGACAGGTAAAAGTTCATCATCAGACGGCAATTCTGCTAATTCTTCTGGTAAATCTTCGTTAATGTCATCATCTAAATCGACAGGTAAAGTTTCATCGTCAGACGACAATTCTGCTAATTCTTCTGGTAAATCTTCAATAATGTCATCTTCTAAATCAACAGGTAAAGTTTCATCATCAGACGGCAATTCTGCTAATTCTTCTGGTAAATCTTCAGTAATGTCATTATCTAAATCGACAGGTAAAGTTTCATCATCAGATGGCAATTCTGCTAATTCTTCTGGTAAATCTTCGTTAATGTCATCATCTAAATGAACAGGTAAAGTTTCATCATCAGATGGTAATTCTGCTAATTCTTCTGGTAAATCTTCGTTAATGTCATCATCTAAATCGACAGGTAAAGTTTCATCGTCATCAGATGGTAATTCTGCTAATTCATCTGGTGAATCTTCAGTAATGTCATCATCTAAATCAACGGGTAAAGTTTCATCATCAGACGGTAATTCTGCTAATTCTTCTGGTAAATCTTCAGTAATGTCATCATCTAAATCGACAGGTAAAGTTTCATCGTCAGACGGTAATTCTACTAATTCATCTTCTAAATCAGCAGGCAAATCTTCACTCATTTCCTCATCTAAATCAGACGGCAATTCTGCCAATTCATCTTCCAATTCAGGTAAATCTACTAACTCCTCAGAACCATCTAATAATAAAGGAGATTCAGCTTGTTGTAATAAATGAATTTCGCCAAAAACTCCAGAGACTCGTAAAGCTTCTATTTCCGCCTGAGATAATTTTTCAGTTTCTCCATCCGCATCTAATGAACGCAATAAAGCCTCTCCTGAATCAATTTCAGGCTTACCATATTGCATTTTTCCCGATTCCATTAACTTTCCTGCTCGCTCCACCGCTAGACGCACAGCGACCACAAAAGATTCCCGCACACCTTTACCCAAAGTTGCACTTGATTCCACAATCATTAACGAAGGAAACGACTCAGTAAATAACTCTGACAATTCCGATGCAGATAACGCGCCTTCAACATCTTGTTTATTCGCTTGAATCATGAACGGAATATTTTTTTCAGAATTTTGTAATAACGTCGCCATTTCTTGAAAACGCAACATCGCCTCGTCTAATTCAGGATTGCTCGCATCCAAGACGAATACCACCACATCCGCGCTGTCTAACAACAAATGCCGACGTTCCCGCAATGGCAATTGCGCAGGTACACTGACCAATTGACATGAAATACCGTAACCACGAAAAAAACCACCAACGTATTCCATCCAATCAAAATATAAAGTGCGTCCCATCGTTTCTTTAGGTGAAAAAACCTGCGTGGCTTTACCCAAAATATTGCCTAGTGCTTGAATTGTCGTGGTTTTTCCAGAAAAAGGCAGACCATCATACACAATACGCAACACCACAACATTTTTATCGGTATCAATAATAGCCATGCCTTGTCACTCTCTTTTTACTGATTATTTACTGATTTGCATTACCATAAATCGGTAACAATAAGGACGTAAAACTATAGCAGAATGGTACAAAATATAATAGAAGCAAAGAAAACAATACTGTCTTCACTTAAACCATCATTTGTCCCAATCACTTTCGCTCTGCCACTCGCAAAATAGCACTGCGCGAGCGAGGATTTTGAGCAATTTCTTCTGCACTGGGACGAATAGATTTACCAATTGGAATTAATGCAGGATTTAATTGCGCAATAGTCACCGGCACAGATGCAGGATAATCGTCTCCTTTCGCCGCCGAACGAATAAAACGTTTCACCAAACGATCTTCTAAAGAATGAAAACTAATAATGGCTAAACGCCCATTCGGAGCTAATGCAGAAATTAATTGAGATAAAACAGCCGCTAATTGTTCTAATTCTTGATTAATAAAAATGCGTAAGGCTTGAAAAGTTTGGGTGGCGGGATGTTTATCTTTTGGCCAAGCGGGATGTGCGGCGGCGACCACTTCGGCCAATTGTCGAGTGTGAGTGATGGGCGCGGTATCGCGGGCGGCGACAATGGCTTTAGCGATGCGTTTAGCGTGTTTTTCTTCGCCATATTCGGCTAAAACATGAGCAATATCACTTAATTTTGCCCGTGCCAACCAAGCAGCGACTCCCTCGCCATGTTGCGTATCCATGCGCATATCAAGTAATCCATCACGCAAAAAACTAAAACCCCGTTCAGGATCATCAAGTTGCGGTGAAGAAACACCTAAATCCAATAAAATTCCATCCACCTGTCCCACGCGATTTAAAGCCTGCAATCGCTCGCATAATTCAGCAAAACAGGCATGTTCGATGGAAAAACGCCCATCTTCAGCCGCCAATTGCTGTCCTGCGCTAATTGCGCTCCAATCGCGGTCAAAAGCCTGTAAACGCCCTGAGGCATTCAATTGGCTTAAAATAGCGCGGCTGTGTCCGCCGCGGCCGAAAGTACCATCAATGTAATAGCCATCGGGTTTAATACGTAAAGCGGCCAATACTTCATGGAGTAAAACAGGTTGGTGCTGCATAAAATTTCTTTAAAAAAACAAGCAATTATCGCGTCAATGCCACATTATCAATTAATCGAGTTCGACCCAATTTCGCAGCGGCCAATATTCTCACGGAAGTATCTATTTGCAAATTTGCCTCCACCAAAGTCATAGGATGACAAATACGCACATAATCGGGTTCAAAATTCGCTTGTTTTAACCGTTCTTTAGCCATTTGTTCTAACAACAAATTATTATTTTCCCCCTGTTCAATTCGCGCCACCGTTTCTAACAAAGTTTGGTACAAAACAGGGGCATATTGTCGTTGTTCGGGAGTTAAATATTGATTGCGAGAACTTAATGCTAAACCATCCGATTCGCGCACAATAGGCGCGGAAATAATCGAAACAGGTAAATAAAGATCAGTCACCATTTGTTTAATAATGGTTAATTGCTGATAATCTTTTTCACCAAAAATCGCATAATCTGGCCGAATTAAATTAAATAATTTACACACAATAGTGGTTACGCCCTGAAAATGCTGTGGCCGACTCATGCCACACAATAATTCTCCTAAATGCGGCACCATCACTCGCGTGCTATTATTTTCACCTTGGGGATATAAATCAGTTACACTGGGCGCGAAAACAAAAGACACGCCCAATGCAGCTAATTTTTCACAATCTGCGGCTAATGTACGGGGGTATTGTTGATAATCTTCGCCCACTCCAAATTGCAAGGGATTGACGAAAATACTGACCATCACTTCTTGCGCGGTGGCTTGTGCTAAACGAACCAGTTGCAAATGGCCTTCATGTAAATTACCCATTGTCGGCACTAATGCCAATGGCGCGTCATTCTTACGCCATGACATGAATTGATCAGTTAATTCATTGACCGAATGGATTATTTTCATGATGACAATGGCAACCTCAATTAAAAAGTTAATGATCCGAAGAAGCAGTAAAAATTTCAAACTGAACTTCTGCTAATTGTTGATATAATTCTTCGATTAATGCCGTCATATCGACCGCCTCACTGTCAGGACGTATAAATTCCACCCCGACTTCGTACAGTGTGCCTTCTTGCGTTTCTCGGTGCGGACGACACCACACCACTTTCCCTTGTAACTCCTGAATATCTAAGGAAAAATCCAAAGGAATCGGCCACAAAATGCGCAATTTTGTACCCAGCGGCCACGCCGCCTCCGATTCAAATGCAAGCCCTCCTTCTCCGATATTGAGCAAACATTGCAAACGCTGAGGCTCATTACCCGCATGTATCCGCACAGGAATACTGCTGGAATGACGCAGAAAACGACGTTTTTCCAGATCAACCATTCACTAAACACTCCTTAAAAAAAATACGGTTTCATTTTGTTTCGCCTGGATTTCCCACAAAAAAAGTGCCACTCTGGTCGTCACCCAGTGCATTTGTGGACAGTCGCTTTCAAATTTCCAGCCTAAACGTGCTGGATAATCGCATAAAATACTCAAAAAACCCAACCCAGAATGATGTCCTGCATGGGCTGCATTGATTTCCATTTGTTGAAAATAAAGATCATGTGGATTGGCATTTAGCAATTTGGTGATATATTCCTTAAATACCGCCACTCGATTTTCATCAATATTATTTCTCACATAAAAGACCACTTGATCTTCCAATAAATGAAAGCGAATTGTCACAGAACTGTTTTTACATTCGCTGTGAAATTTCATGGCATTTTCTAACAGTTCATTAGCAATATATTTCACAGCAACAAAACGATTTTTACTGATCGCTTTAGGCTCATTATCGACCACAAAAAAATTAAGCATGTAACCTGCAATAAAATCAGCCGATAATCCGTTATTACGCCAACGTTGTTGAATAGGAATATTGGTGGGCGAAAAACTAATCATTAAATATTCAGTTTCTTTTGGGTCAATATCCACGTAATGACCAAAATACTGCACATTCTCATCGCCTATCATAAAACATGTTTGTATTGTCATTACCAAATACCTTTATGAACAAAACAACCGCCTCACCTTGCTGTGTGTAAGCGGCATATTGACAAACGGAATAACGACATTATTTTATTTTTAATGTTGTTCTTGCACTTCTTTAATCCAATCAGAGGGAGACAGCTCATCAAGTACAATTGCATAGGTATTGTAATTGTACGGATTACGAGATAAATCATTCAAAGTCACTTGCGACTCGTCCAATTCGGGGACGGGAATAAAAGGCAACATCGGGCGCACGCCACACAAGTGCATCTGCACCCGATCCGCAAAATATTTGCAAATCGACCAGCGAGAAAGGCGATATAAATTCAGCCATAATTCTCTTTTTAAACATAATTCTTCATATTTCTCAGGCGACATTAAGGTGTGCATGATCTGAGTTCCTCCTTCTTATTTTGATTTTTATTGGCCGTTTTCTTTAAAACAGAATCATAACTAATTAATGCTACGAATTAATCACACGGGGATGATTCTGCGAAATGCACGGCAAGCCAGAGGGTATTTTCTGCTGTCCACGCGATGCGGTGCCGTTGTCGCGGGGCGATGCGGCAATAGTCGCCCGAATTGAGCAGGATGGTTTCCGTGTTTGTGTTATCTGTGAATTCTAAGGCCGCTTGCCCCCGGAGTAACACCACCCATTCGCTTTGAGGAGAATCGTACCAAAAATCAGGCGGAGACGCATAATGATGCGAAATAATCCGTTCGATCTGGCCACCCGATTCCTGAAGCAAAACTTCAAAATGTTCACTGGCCGATGGGATAGACGGTGTGTCAAACAAGTTGCCTTTAACTAACAACATAGTGCAATTTAGTGATTTGAGCAAATGTAACGAAATTTAAAAAGCATTTTAATGGAGTTACCGCACCACCGCAATGCAAAAATGGGAAAGCGGTCATGTGGAAATTTTCTTTTCTTTTTAGCCACCATTTTGAAGAATCATTAACGACGATGGGTCATGGTTCAATTTTTACTACGCGCATCCAACCACTCCCCAATCTGGGCTGGCAATTCTTTTTGCGCCCGTTGGCTGACGTAAATACCAATATGACCGCCTTTAAAGGCAATTTCCTTATAATCATCCGTACCAATGTGGTGGCGCAAGGCAACAGAAGCCGACGGAGGAACTAAATGATCTTCTGTCGCGTAAATATTTAAAATGGGCATGGTTAAATTTTTTAAATGCACGCGGCTCTCTCCAATAAAAACCTGCCCTTTAATCAAACGATTTTTTTGAAAAAAATGACGAATAAATTGCCGAAAAGCCTCACCGGCTTGATCAGGACTGTCAAAAATCCATTTTTCCATTCTTAAAAAATTCTTAGCCGATTCTTCGTCCGCTAAACTATCGACCATATCCAGATATTTTTGCCCTGTTAAACGGAATGGTTTCATGGATAAAAAAGTCCAGTTTAATAATTCACCGGGAATATTGCCTAAAGTATCCACCAATAAATCCACATCTAACTCTTGCACCCATTGGCTGAGTAAATTATCACTGGTTTTAAAATCAACGGGGGTCACCATGGTGATTAAATTGCAAATTTTATAAGGATAAAGCGCAGCATAACAAAGGCTAAATGTGCCGCCTTGACAGACACCTAATACATTAATTTTCTCCACCCCATGCCGTTTGCACACGGTACTCACGCAACGGTGCAAATAACCGCTAATATAATCTTCTAAAGTCAGATAACGATCCGCGCCATCAGGATAACCCCAGTCGATTAAATACACATCTTGTCCCGCTTCTAATAAGCCGCGAATGGTGGAACGATTGGCTTGTAAATCCAGCATATAAGGGCGATTCACCAGCGCGTACACAATCAGCAACGGCACCGGATTGGGATGTGCGACAATTGGAGTGTAACGGTATAACACTAATTTATCTTCTTGATAAACCGCTTCCCGCGCCAAACTGCCTACGGTGACTTCTTTGATCGTGGTCAACGTTTTCAGACCATCGCCCAATTTCTTGTTGAATTCCAACATGTCTTGTACGGCTTGATCAGGACGAATTTGAAACGGATTCATGGAGTCATGTCTCCTTTGTTGTCGGGCGATTCGGTGGAAGTGGGAGGGACGGCAGGATCGCGGGTGCGAGGGGTTTTACTGGCGGGGCGGCTGGGTTTTTTTTTCGGTTTCAGTTTCAGTTTTTGCTTTTTTGCGTTCACTGAGCAGATGGTTGCGCAATTCGCCCACTTCGGCACGTAAACTATTGACTTCCTGAATTAAACTGACCACATGCGCGCAATTGGGATCGTTTTGTAACAATTTATTTTCACGGCGCAATTGATGAATACGCATATTCATGGTATCTAATTCTTTACGGGTTGGCATGTGGAAACTATTTAATGCCATATCAATCATTTTTTGTTGATGTCGTTTCCACGCCATTAAGCTGTTAATTAAGCGGGCGTGAATCGTAATAAATTGCGGCGTAGTAACCTGTTCGGCATAAGCCGCTTCTCCACAATCAATCCAAATATTATATAAAGTCCGCAAATCGCCAATACTCTGCTGCGATTTCTGCATAGACAAAATGCGTTCGCGTAATAAATCTAAAGTCCGTAAACCGATTTTTTGAAATTGTCCGCTATAATCTTGTTGTGCGCTTTGGTAAGCTAAACTTAAACGCATTCCCTGTTGCAATTGTTCTTGCCATTCACGGGTATAACCTAAACCCGGTACGGATAGAATCTGTTGCCATTTCTGATTCAAGCGTTGACGTTCATTACTGATAATATCATCTTTTAATAAACTAAATAAATCATTTGGCAATATGGATAAAGAAGCCAAAGTACGTTGCCAACTGTCAAAAGGCATTTCCCAAAAACCAACCGTTTCTGATTGCTCATTTCTCGCCGCAATAAAACTGGCTTTTAACTCTTCAAATCCCTGATCCCATAAACTCTGCCATTCGGGAGAATCGGGATTGGCTTGTTGTAATTGATCAAATGTTTTTAAAAATTCGCTGTTTAAACGAAAATAACTTTTTCCCTGATCAATAAAACGACGAAATACCGCATAATTGTCCGGAGTCAAGGACGTAGCAACCGCCTGCCACCATAATTCTAAAGATTCAGACCAATGTGCAGAAGCGTTGCTTGAGGTGGTGTGTTCTTTCGCGCCCTGTTGGAGCAGAGCCAAACACGCCGCCCAATAATCTTGGGGAGAGATGTTTTCTTGCGTCTCTGCATTGGGATCGGTGTCGGTATCGGAAGATCGAGTGGTCATGCTTGCCTCTGTTGATTGGCATCCATTCATTGCGTCGTTGTTTTGTCGTAACTGTCTGATTTCATAGTAGCATGGTCAATGCTGCATCGCAACAGAATATGGACTATGCCATCACCATTACGAATACTGTCGTGACACTGATCCGTAATGGCATGGGTTTAAGGGCTTATTGTGCGGTTAAATAATGGTATAAAGCGGCGTAATCTTCTTTAACCGTACTGCCAAACAAAGGATCATCCAATTCTTTAATCCCTTGATGTACTTGTTGCCAATCGGCTTCGCTAAAGGTTTGGGCGGCGCGTGGCATCACTTTGCCTTCTTCTTTGTCGATATGACCGCGCAATAAAGCAATATATTCATTGGCTTGGGTTTCCAAAGTGGCGCGGGAAAACATGGCCGTGTCGTCCATTGCCAATTGCAGGGTGTTAAAAAAAGCGCGTCCTTTTTCAATTAACAATTCATGTTGTTGCAATAACTCTTCAATTTCCCCTTGTAAGCTGGGATCGCGTTGTTTTAAATGGGAAAATAACACATCTTCGCTGGGATGATGATACATGTCTGGGTAATGCACCATGTAGTGCATAATGTCAGACATGATTTGGTAATCGGGTGTGTCGCCCGCGTGGAAAGTAGCCATTTGGGTATCCAACAAGTCCAATAATTTGGCGATGCCAATATGTTCTTGATGGAGTTTATTGATAATAGCTGACATAGGTTATCCCCTTGTTTTGATTGACAAATAAGACAAGCAAACGGAACGGGGAAGTTCTGAATTTTGCGCATAGATAGGGTTCAACGCAAAAAATCGGCACTTCATCCATGATTCAATAAATAAGGCTTCATGATTCATAAAACACTTATCCGTTTTTTTTGATTTAAGATTTATACGGGTATTGATTAAACCTGAATTTAAGCACGGACGCAATCGTTTCTCGACAAGAATCGTGATGATCCGTGCATCACCGTGATGCGATTAAAGCAAATCGCGCACGTCAACAAAATGTCCTGCAATCGCCGCTGCCGCGGCCATGCTTGGCCCTACTAAATGGGTGCGGCCGTCTTTGCCTTGTCGTCCTTCAAAATTACGGTTAGACGTAGAAGCACAGCGTTCGCCCGGTGACAATTGATCCGCATTCATGCCCAAGCACATCGAACAGCCCGGCTCGCGCCATTCAAAGCCTGCATCACGGAATACCTGATCTAAGCCTTCGGCTTCTGCTTGTTGTTTAATTAAACCAGACCCCGGCACAACCAAAGCCAGTTTAATCGTATCAGCCACCCGCCGTCCACGCACCACATCGGCAGCAGCGCGTAAATCTTCTAAACGGGAATTCGTACAAGAGCCAATAAAAACTTTATCCACCATAATATCAGTTATCGCCATATCGGGCGTTAATCCCATGTACGTCAAGGCACGTTGAATGGATGCGGCGGCGATGGGATCGGCAATGGTGGCGGGATTGGGTACGCGCCCATTGATTCCTGTGACCATTTCTGGCGACGTTCCCCACGTCACTTGTGGTACAAGAGATTGGGCATCGAAACGCACCACTTGATCGAAATGCGCGCCCGGATCGCTGTGTAATTCTTTCCATGCGCTAAGGGCTTGTTGCCATTGTTGTCCTTTGGGGGCGTAAGGGCGATCTTTGACATACGCCAATGTGACATCATCAACCGCAACCATACCCGCCCGTGCGCCTGCTTCAATGGCCATATTGCAGAGTGTCATGCGCCCTTCCATACTCAAGCCACTAATGGCTTTTCCTGCAAATTCAAGCGCATATCCTGTTCCACCTGCGGTACCAATTTGGCCGATAATGGCTAAAATTAAGTCTTTGGCGGTGACTCCTGCGGATAATTCTCCGTCCACTTGAATACACATATTGCCTGATTTTTTTTGTACAAGGCATTGGGTGGCCAGCACATGTTCTACTTCTGATGTGCCGATGCCGAAGGCTAACGCGCCGAATGCGCCATGGGTCGAGGTGTGCGAATCGCCACATACCACGGTCATGCCGGGCAAAGTCGCGCCTTGTTCGGGTCCAATGACATGTACAATGCCTTGACGAATGTCATTCATGGCAAACAAGGGGATATTGTACGAGGTGCAGTTATTCACCAACGTTTGTACTTGTAAACGCGAAACAGGATCGACAATGGCATCGATTCCCGCCGTGCGGTCGGGTGTGGTGGGGACATTGTGATCTGGCACGGCTAAATTAGCCGATAATCGCCATGGTTGACGTTGTGCCAGTCTAAGCCCATCAAAAGCCTGCGGAGAGGTGACTTCGTGCAGTAAATGGCGATCAATATAAAGTAAAGCCGCGCCATTTTCATCGGTGCGCACCACGTGGGCATCCCATAATTTATCGTATAAAGTTCTGGCAGACATCGTTTGATTCCCTAATTTTTCTGGATTTTGCTGGGTCTGAAAACGCCCATTTTAACCTGAATGGGAGGGAGACAGGGTTTTTTTTGGAGGGGATGAGGGGGGATTTTTTGGTCAATGTCTTTTTACCGTTGACAAGTGATAGGCAGAGTGATAGCGTTTCGTTTTACGAAACAGGACGAGTTTAAACTGTAAAAAAGATGAATTACCGAGGTATTCGATGGCAAGACGGAGACGACAACCTATTTTTGAATTGACGCGATTGGTTATGGTGTTTGTTGTAGGGACTTTTTTTATTTGGTTGTTATTGACCATCAATAAAACATCCATACGGGAAGCAGAAAAAATACGAAGAACGTACTCTAACCCCAGCATCTCGTCTGGAAAACCTCATGCAGCTAAAAATACAGATTCTGCAAACGTAGCGCAGGTGTATAAGTGCATAAATCTTGATGGAAGTGTAATATTCAGTGACAGAGTTTGTAGAGCCAATGAAATCCAAGAACAGTTTCAATATGCTAACCCCAAACTTTTAAGTATTCCACAACATTCTCGCTTACTGGATAATACGGAAAAATAACCGCAGGCAATAAAAAAAGCGGTTATACCCCCTATTAGGTGTCTTTGCGGTGTAGAATACCCTGCAATATGCCTATCTATGAAACTATGCTTTTTTTACGATGGTTTTTGTCGCTGCTATTTTTCTGTCAGCATATAAAACGACCTCTTTTATAACTAACTTTTGAATAGCAGAAATAAAAGTTTCCATTATTGCGTAATTGGGTTGTGCGTTTTGTGTTGGGAGTGAAACCTTGTCCGTTTGAATTTTTCTATTGCTAATACTATCGCCCCAAGAATATTTATGCCCCAAACTTTTATTAATACATGTTGCTAAATATAATTGGTTTAATTTGCTTTTGTATTTTTCATCTTTTAAATACAAAACCAAATTATGGCTATCGTTTGAATAAAAGTCTTTTTCTTGATAGGTGACAACAAAAGTTTTACCTCCAATAAAAACACAATTCCCTTTGTCTAACTGTTTTTGATCATAAGAAATATAAGAACTCACCGCATTATTTTCTGCACTTGCGCACAAATAAGGAGTTGTTCCGCTGTTTTCAACAATATCTTTTGATAAAATGTTTCTAGTATTTTTTACATCAAAAACATCAATGACATTAAACTTTTCAAATTTCAAATTTTCAAAATCCTCTAAAGCCTGTTGTTCTTCGGCTGTTAAGGTGTAATCTTTTAATCCAGTCGCTAATAAATACGCTTCCAGCTCCGCTAGTCGCTCCGCTTCCAGTTCCGCTATACGTTCCATTTCCAGCTCTGCTATACCAAAATTAAGTCATTCATAAAATTTTTCTGTCAGAATCAGAATTTACAGAATTTTAGGATTTTCAGAATTAAAAAATAAAAAATCTGTTTAAAATAAACGATTTGCAAGAATAAATTTTGAAAATTCTTGTGTCTGTAAATTCTGATTCTGACAAAATAAGGATTCTACGAACCCTATCTTTTTGGTATATAAAACTTTCCATAAAATCAAAATCTATTTTGTTGTTTTTTGTGGGGAGGTGGATTTTTTGGCTTTCAATTATTTTTACATCAAAACTTGAAGTTCCCCAAGAAAAAGAACTAAATGCTTTTGACATTGCTAAAACAAAAAATTGAGCATTTTTTTTGTTAAACCTTTTGTCTTTTGATTTCAAGATTTTTATTTTATCACCCGTGAAATAGGGCTTTTCTTGATAGAACATTGTAGCCGTATCTTGCCCAAATGAAATCGTATTTCCTTCGTTCAGAAAATTCTCATCTTCGTTTATAAAACCTTTTTGACCATTATTTGACCCTATTCTAACAACATAGGGAAATTTTCCGTTATCTAAAATTTCAACTTTGTTCGCATCAAATCTTTTTTTGTAAGAATGGACCTCAAACAAATCACCAATTTTAAACTCCCCCCACTCAACATTTTTCAATTTCTCGTTAAGTGGGGAATCTATTTTCCCAAACTATCATTTCCTTTTAATAAATTAGAAACTTCCCACGCTAAATAATCACTGACCGTTTTCTTAAAATCTTGCAAAGTCGGTTTTGTGTCAATTGGGGCGGTTTGATTCCAATCTGCGCCATTTTTTGGATCAATTGTGTTTTCATAATATTCTTTTTCAGTAAAAATACTCAGTTTGTTTTTACCAAAACGCACTAAATTAACTAATTCTTCATAACGTTCTTTAGCTTGGTCAGTGTCTTTTAAGTTATTGCTGGCTTTTTTACGATTCGTGCGCGTATAACCATCATTTGAGAAATCAATAAACCTCACGATTTCGTCTTTTTCATGTTTTTCACCCACTTTAAATACATAAATATTGGTTTGTACGCTCGATTTACCAATAAAAATATCGATTGGCATTTTAATACTGGCTAACAGTGTATGTTTTTCTAAAATCCGCTTATTATAATCTTTGGCTCTTCCTGAACCTGCCGAATTTTGAATAATAATCGCCGCATAGCCTTTATTCATCATGTTTAAGGCGGTTTCCACAAAATTCATGCCGTTACCACTCGCAGAATAAGGCGGATTTAACACAAAGGCAGTCGCGGGGAATTGGTTATCTGTTTTTCCAAAACCATACTTTCCGTCAAAATCTTTGATTGAATCTTTATTTAAAATATTAGAGCTACCATCACCCATCAAAATCATATTGAGAATTGCCAACATATACACACTGGACAGCAACTCCAAACCCAGTAATTGTTCTGCTTTTATTTTTAATTCTTTTTGTCGCAATTCATCAGGTGAATGAATGCTGTTTTTCGCATCAATTAACATTTCATTCATTGCGGCAACTAATAAGCCCGCTGAACCTGCGGCAAAATCCCAAACATAAGAATCTTTATTCACTCGCGCCAATTTGACTAACAGTGTCGCAATATAAGACGGGGTAAGCACCACATCATTTAATTTGTCTTGTGAAAAACCCAGCCAGCTATACATTTCATTAAACAGCTTGCCAGTAAAATCCGTTGTTAAGCCAATCTTATAATAAATGCCCAAATCATCGACAATTTTTGTAAAAACTCGTTTAAGCTGGCTTTCACCGTTTTCAACTTTGTTGATATTTCCAGTTAATAAGGTGTTAGATAAGGTTCTAATAATTAAATCTTTCTTTTCTTGCGGCAAATCTTTTTCGGCTAAAAAAGCACTTATTTTTCTGACAATGATTTCCCCATCAGTATTGCCTTTTTCAGTCGAAGACTTTAAATCTGACTTTTCAAGCGGTGATACTTTGCCAGGAATCCCAATGGTGGCAATAATTGCAGCGGCAACCAGATAAACGCGATCATTTTCACCTAAACCTTTTTCGTTTTGGTAAATATCGTTATTGAGTTTAACTAAACTCGCATCAATTTCTTTTTCGCGTTGTTCTTTGAGTTTATCAATTTCTTCTTGTGATAAATTCAAATCTTCTACTTGCTTAACAAACGCATCAAAATTTTCTTTTTTTAGAAAAGAAAAATCGGAAAATTCCCCAACTTTTTGCCCAACGCCAAAATTGCTTTTTGAAACATAATACACACCAATTTCATGCTGAATTTTTCCCGATTCATCTTTATAACCCGTCATTCCAATCGCAATAATATCGGTGTAGCTGGTATGATGAAGCAAGGCATTTGCATAATGCACCGCACCGTTGACTGCAAAAGAATTAATGTTTTTAAAATGAGGTTCGTTTTTCGCCGTTTTATTTTCAACCTGACCGTTATTATCAAGTTTTACCAGTTTGTCTTTATACCCTTTGTATTCAATCAGAATCGGGTAATAGTTTAAATGCTTATCTTGCAACAACAGTTTTGCATCAGGACGATTGCCACCAACACCACCACTTTTAGAGAAATAATCATCAAGTGCTTTATCAATTTCAGCATTTAACGGTTCTTGCTCTAATTTATAATTGAGCTTGTAAGATTTAAGCCAGCCATTTGCTAATTCTGTAATGTTTGGTTCTATTGATTGTGCCATATTTATTCCTATTTTTAACAAAGTCTAAGGCAGACCCCAAAGCCTGCCCCGACTAACACGACAAACTCCCTCACTCCGACGGCACAGAGTACGCTAACATTCTAGCCAAAGCCTGTTGAGCCTTCTCCCGAAACGAAGCATCAGATAACACTTCTTCAATCACTTTTTTAGATGAAGCAATCGCCTCTTTTAAATCGGCTACTTCTCCTAAATGCAAATAACGCTGTTCTAAAGCCGCACTCAAATTATTATGGCAAAATCCTAAGTTATTCTCATAATGAAGAGAATCAGGTGATATTCTTTCAATCACATCTCTTTGTAAATGAATGGCTTCTTCCAAATGAGCCAAATTTTTCGACAGCAAATAACTCGCTTTTAATCCATAAGAAAGATGGCTAATAAACATATCTAGTCCTGGAAAATCCTCTGGACACTCATAAATGGCTTGTTTAAGAGTGCCTATTGCCTTTTCTAAATCCGCCGCATCGGAGAAATTCTCATAACGGGTAATATAACCTAAACCCAGTTTCTCAAGAAAATGATAGCGCGCATCATCGTCCGTACTTTGTTCAACGGCCTGTTGACAATAAGAAATACACTGTTCCAGATCATCTGGATTTTTTGAATGCAAAAACCGTATTCTCAATAACTCGCCTAGCAAATATAACGCTTCGGGTAATTTATCAGGACCAGCTTTTTCTAGCACTGTGTCATAAAGTGAAATAGCCTTATTTAAATCCGCTATTTTCTTCGTGTGAACATAAGAATCTCCCCATGACAACGCTAAGTTCTCCATCACTTCTCTTATTGCAGACGAATTGGGCGCGATTCTTTCGAATATCTCAATTGACCGCTCATAAGCCTTAATAGCCGCTTTCAAATCAGAAATTTTTCGGAGATTAACAAAACGAACCTTATATATATCGCCCAAATAATCGAAATAGACCGCCAAATCAGGATCATCAGGTTCAGATTTCTGAATCACTTTTTGATAGCACTTAATTATCTCGTCTAAATCAGACAATTCTCCCGAATAGTGAAAATGCTCAAACAGAATTTTAGCCAAACTGGCGTATAAACCGGGAATCTGGTCAGGATAACGACGAGTTGCCTTTTTAATCGCTTGTCGGCACAACGCAATTGCTTTCTCTAAATCACTCTCATCATCTGAATGATGAAAGCGTTCTAAATATCCAAACGCCAAATGCCCTAAACCCGCAGGCAATTCTGGAGAATTATCAGGGATTCTTTGGAAAAAAGCAGAAGCGGTTTTTAAAGAAAATTCTAAGTCTTCAATCTCGTTGGTTAATTCGTAAAGTTCAATGGAAAGTCCCATTGTTCTGCCGAAAGAGTTTAATTGGAATAACTCACTTTGCTTGGGAAAATCACGATGTTCCAGAATTGTCCGCCATAATTCAACGGCTTGAGTCAGCGTGGCTTCACTCTCATCATCCGCATAGGCATTAGAAGTACTTTCTGCTTTTAAGGCGAGAAAAAAGAGAAAATTCTCATCATTTTCATCGATATTGCCGTAATTTTCCAACGTTACATTTTGCATAGCAGCCAATAACTTTGGAGAGCTTTCAAAAATAGCCTGTACTTGGTCATAATCATCGTCTTTTATCGCCTGCATCAGTGATTCTACTGTCGCTTCAGCGCGTTTTTTTCTACCTGCCATTGCTTATTCCTTGTGAAAAATAAAAAAGTGCTGTTACAGCAAAAAACCTTCTGAAAAAATTAGCACAACCCACACTCCTTACAACCAATTGCGAGTTAAGCCTACTAATCACATACGCTTACTCTTTTCAATGTGTTTCAAAAATAACGGATCGCCGCGCAAGAGGTTTTTAAAAAAATTGACCTCATTTTACAAGGTA
Organism: Thioflexithrix psekupsensis; assembly: GCF_002149925.1. Classification (NCBI taxonomy): domain Bacteria; kingdom Pseudomonadati; phylum Pseudomonadota; class Gammaproteobacteria; order Thiotrichales; genus Thioflexithrix; species Thioflexithrix psekupsensis. The sequence goes on from NZ_MSLT01000023.1 coordinate 46,064, forward strand.
CAACTCCGAAATCAAGATTGGTGAATGATAAAGCCACTTGCTGTTTAAAAGCAACTGGTTGATTTCAATCGAGGCTACCCCTCTGTTTTTTAAATTGCACTCACCACTGCACATATCGCAAATGATTCTGTTATTATTACGCTTAGGTGCATAGCGACTCTGTGAGGTCTGTCTATGCGATTGTAAAAATACGCTCTAATGCTCATGTCAAAAATGTTTATTCTCGCTCGTATTAAAATTATTTTTCCCTTATTAATCCTGTTACCCTTACAAGGTTCATTGTCGGGTTGTGCGTCCTTGTCCACCAGTCCAGACCCTTTAGAACCCTTGAATCGCCGAATTTTTGGCTTCAATCAAGCTGTTGATGAAGTCATTTTGAAACCTTTGGCTGTGACTTATCAAGAATTAACTCCTGAACCCGTTAATCAGGGAATTACCAATTTCTTTAGCAATTTAAGTGAATTATCAGTGATTGCTAATGATTTGTTACAATTTAAGCTTAAACAAGCGGCTTCTGATTCGGGGCGTTTTGTGATTAATACCACTTTGGGTTTACTTGGTTTTTTAGATTTAGCCACGCACTTTGGTTATCCTAAAAATTATGAAGATTTTGGACAAACTTTAGGTTATTGGGGAGTGGGCAGTGGGCCTTATTTGGTATTGCCTCTTTTAGGACCTAGTTCGATACGCGATACGGCTGGACGTGGGGTGGATGGTTTTTTTGATCCGCGCAGTTATGTTGCTGGTAACGATGATGTTGTGTTGCGTTGGCATGTGATTACCAATGGAATCTACGCGGTGGATCAGCGAGCAAGTTTGTTAGAAATTGAAAAAGTCATGAAAACCGCCGCATTAGACCCTTATACGTATATGCGCGATGCGTATTTGCAGCGTCGTGAATATTTGGTCAAAGACGGCAATGTCCCCACGCAAGAAGATGAATTTGATGAATTATTCAGTGATTTGGAATAATATCTGTCTTGTTTTTTTAAGAAACTTTCGCTCAAGTGATTGATATTATCAATATGGTCGATTTTCAAAGACTTGAACACCGCATTGAAGAATTGGTGAATCTTTGCACCCAATTGGCCGATGAAAATCAAGCGTTGCGGGTGCAACAAGCGCAGTGGTTATCGGAGCGGGCATCGCTTTTGGAGAAAAATGCGCTGGCGCGCAGCCGTATTGAAGCGATGATCACGCGCTTAAAAACGATGGAAGACAATGGGGTATGAGCAGCAGTCGCATGGATAAAAGTACAATAAAACCCGTTAATTTGCGTATTTTGGATAAAGATTATGTGATTGCCTGCCCAGAAAACGAATGTGAGACGTTATCGGCTTCGGCGCGCTATTTGACGCAGAAAATTCAAGAAGTCAAAGAAGGCGGTAAAATTGTCAGCATCGAGCGTTTGGTGGTGGTGAGTGCTTTAAATATTATTCATGAATATATGCAATATAAACAACAACGTGAACAAGATATTCACGCTTTAGAACAGCATATCGCGCAGTTGGAAGCAAAAATAGAACTTGCATTAACGCGCATAAAGCAGTAAGGTTATAGGTAACGAAGCCGATTTCTGGCATCCCCCTTGGTGTCGTGCGACGCAGAATCGCTTGAACCTATAAGTAACAATACGGGGACGGGGTTAGGGTGTTGTTGTGCAAGCCTGTTTTGAGCAGGAAGCCTGATATGCTCTTAGACGTTCCCACCTGAACCTTCGGTTCAGCAAACTGGTTGTACGATGCTGTTGTTCTGGGGGGTGCTTTTTCTGTTTAAACGGGGCGATAACCCGTGTTTTGTAGTAAATCAAAGTTGATGATGATATGCCGAGAAGGCAAAAAGAAAGGACAAGGTAAAAAATACCTTGTCCTTTTTTCGTGCTTGTCTGTTAATGTTCTGGGATTGGATGGGGTTCTTTTTTACGGCGCATCCGACGTTGGGAAATAAAATTCACCAATAAGCGATAAAGCAACAACACAGTAAAAACAATCCCCAATCCCATTAAGAATTCTAGTATGGGTTCTTGTGGTTTTTCATTGGCTGTGCTGGGTTCGGTTGTTTGGTTTGTTTCCTCTGTTTTGACCGTTGCAGGCGTTTCTTGCGTTTCAATTACCGCAGGCGTTTCAATAGTCGTTTCCGTCGTTTCTTCAACCACAACGGGCGTTTCTTCTGTCTCAATTACCGCAGGCGTTTCAACAGTCGTTTCCGTCGTTTCTTCAACCACAACGGGCGTTTCTTCTGTCTCAATTACCGCAGGCGTTTCAACAGTCGTTTCGGTCGTTTTTTCAACCACAACAGGCGTTTCTTCTGTCTCAATTACCGCGGGCGTTTCAACAGTTGTTTCCGTCGTTTCTTCAAACACAACAGGCGTTTCTTCTGTCTCAATTACCGCAGGCGTTTCAACAGTCGTTTCACTCGCTTCTTCAACCACAACAGGCGTTTCTTCTGTCTCAATTACCGCAGGCGTTTCAACAATCGCTTCAGTTTTTTCTTCAACCACAACAGGCGTTTCTTCTGTCTCAATTACCGCAGGCGTTTCAACAATCGCTTCAGTTTTTTCTTCAACCACAACAGGTTTTTCTTCTGTCTCAATTACCGCGGGCGTTTCAACGGTCGTTTCACTCGTTGCTTCAACCACAACAGGCGTTTCTTGCGTTTCAATTACCGCAGGCGTTTCAACAGTCGTTTCAGGCGTTTCTTCAACCACAACAGGCGTTTCTTCTGTCTCAACTACAGCAGGCGTTTCAACAGTCGTTTCACTCGTTTCTTCAACCACAACAGGCGTTTCTTGCGTTTCAATTACCGCAGGCGTTTCAACAGTCGCTTCCGTAGTTGTTTCCGTCGTTTCTTCAACCACAACAGGCGTTTCTTCTGTCTCAATTACCGCGGGAGTTTCAACGGTCGTTTCAGTCGTTTCTTCAACCACAGCAACGCGCTTATCTGCTTCGCTAGACAACTGCTCAACAACCGCAGGGGCAATAGCAACATCAGGAGATTCTGGTGAAGATTCCATTTCTGTTTCGGTGGGAGTTTCAACGGGATTTTCTTCGGGGCAAGTGATCAATTTTTGACCTGATTGATGTTGCTTCCACTCCTCTGTTTGCAAGGCAAATTGACGTTCAGCCTCTCTCACGGTAATTAAATCAGATACCGTCTCTTTATTAGGAATCTGTAAAATAGAGCCTCTTTTTAAAGGCGAATTGGCATTACAAGAAATATTAAAGGCTTGGGAATTGGTGTGAAAAATTGCCATCATCATTTGAATTCGAGAAATCGAACGATCTGGCCGCGTTTTTGATGCAATCGTCCACAACACATCTCCATCCTTAATAGGCCCATATGTTTCTTGGGCGTGTGTCAGTGGCGTGAGCAAAAGAGAAAATAGTAAAAATATCAAAAAGTTTCGCATAATCTTTACCCGTTACTAAAAAAAGTGGCTAGAAAAGAACACAAATACGGTTAAAACAGGTAGGCAGGTGGTTTAAACATCCACTGGTAAGGACGATTTTGGTGTAAGTCGCTGTCGATTATACCTGAAAATCAATTTTACGGGGCAGATTTGGATAGATCGCCAATTCAAAAGATCATTTTTACTTTTTCTCGCATCTCAATTTTATTGCGCTTTGTCTGAATCAGAATTGACCAAAATTAAAGAAAAAATAGCAAAAAAAATTCAGTCGTAGAGACACTCACGTGTCTCTACTAAAACCTTAAAAACCTATTACAATAAAACCTGAATCTCCTCTCCCACCACGCGCACGGTATAAGTTTTTAAAGCCACGGTAGCGGGTTCTTCTAAGGCTGCGCCAGTGACCACATCAAAACGGCCACCGTGTAATGAACATTTGACCACATGACCGTGTAAACAGCCTTTGCTCAATGGCGCGTCTTCATGGCTGCATCTTTCATCAACCGCGTAAATCACGCCGTCCACATTTGCCAGTAAAACACGGGCTTTTCCGATTTTAACGCCTAACAACTCACCGGGACGGCAGTTTGCCAATGCAGCCACCGTGACGAATTCGCTCATAACCGCGCTCCTGCGGCCACTAAACGCGCCAAAGCCGCCCCACTGTCTAACACTTGGCGCACTTGCGTCGCAGCCGCATTCAGCGAATCACAACGGCGCAAATGCCACAAACACACCGCACCCGAATAAACTAAAGCGTCATAAGTCGCGCCCGGTTGCCCTTTTAACGCGGCAACCCCGTGTTCTGCGGCTAAACGAGCGATTGCCGCGCTATCTAGCACCGTATTAGAATCTTCTGGGCTTAATTCTTCGGGAACGGGAACAGCGCGTAATTCTTGTTGAATGCCCAAATCCACGGGATCAATATCAATGGATTCCTCCGCGCCACCATTATGATAATAAAAGAATTTACCTGCTTGACGTAAAGAAGGAATCACCCCGCCTTCAATGCCACGCACAATCAATGCAGAATCAAACCCCGAATGACGCGCCAATAAGGCATAAATACGGGGGTAAGGTTTATGGACATAACCTGTAACCAAATGGGTTTTTTCGCGTCCGCGTAAAGGCGCAGTCAACACTTCCACCGTGGTAATGGCCGAACGTTTCACCATTTTGCTGCGTAATTCGGTGAGATCATGCAGCGCAGGACAAAATTGAGATTGATCCACATAAGTCCAACCCAATTCAGGCTCTGCCAAACGTTTGGCGGCTTCGGCCACTGAAAGTTCTACGGGAATGTCTAAACTACGCAAAATCTGCTTATGGGTGACACCGAATTTAGGGCTAACCGTTTCCATGCCATGACACACTGCCGGCACCCCACAAGCCGCTAATACGGCAGGTAAAAATGGAGTCGGCGGCAAAGTGCGATTGTAACCATCATAAGGATCAGCCAAATCAATCACTTCTGGTACATCGGCCGTAACCGTTTCTGTCACATCTCGAATACCTGATAAAATACCGCAATTCTCATCGTCCGTTTCTCGCTTCATGCGCAGCGCAATCAGGAAAATACCGATTTGAATAGGTTCAATGTGTCCTTGCAAAATCGCCCGCATGCCTAAACGCGCTTCTTCTTGCGAAATATTTTTGCTTAACTCAGGCCCCGTAGCGATTCGTTGAATAATAGAACGCATCACTTGTCTGGAATGCGCGATCTCTGAAGCATCACTTATGGTCATTAAAAATCTCCTAATCTCATTAAGACGCTCTGGCAACCAAAGGCACAACTGGATAACCATGTTGTACCCAACTGATAATCCCACCCCGTAAGTTATACAAACGTTTATAACCATGTTGACGCATGAACATACACGCCTGTCCCGAACGCGCCCCACTACGGCAATAAAACACCACATCTCGATCTTTCGGCACGTCTTGAGTGCGCAAAGGTAACACAGTTAAAGGCATCGGCACAGCCCCATCAATCGAAGCTTGTGCCATTTCCTCCGGAGTGCGCACATCAATCAAATACGGCGGATTTTCCCCAGAAAGCCAATTAAACAACTGCTTTGCATCAATATCTTCGTACAACATTTAAACACTAATCTCCATCAACTAAAGAAAAACAAAAACACCATAATCTGCTAAAATGCACAAAATTTTACATCATCCGCATCCACACGCCCAACAGTAAAACTTAACTGGGTTTAATCGTGTGTTGCCGTTGTGTCCAGAGTTGTAAAAATTCATTCAGATGGGGTTTATTTTCTGCCTGTAAAGCAGTTTTAACCCGTTGACATTCTTGGGCATAAGTCTCTGGCGTTAAATGCCCGCGAATTAACTCAAAACGCAAATAAATTAAATAAGTATTTAACACATCTGTTTCACAATAATGTCGAATTTCTTCAATCCCTTGCAGGCCTTTTTCTAAATACGTGTCCCAGACTTTATGTCCGCTCATGCCCATTTTTCCGGGCAAACCCAATAAAATCGCCATTTGTTCCAAAGACACATACGCTCGCGCCTGATAATTCGCCAACATATCCATTAAATCAATATGTCGCTCATGATAACGATTCAAATAATTATTCCAACGAAAATGGCCATCACTGGTATTTTCCGTCGTCCAATACAAAGGTGCAGACACACCATGCAACAATGATCGATAGTGTAACACTGGAAGATCAAACGCCGTCCCGTTCCATGAGACTAAGGTGGGTTTATATTTTTGCAGACCTTCAAAAAAACGGTGAATTAACTCTGGCTCGCTCGATTCGGCCTCGCCCAACGACCACACCTTAAACTGATCGCCACTGCGCAGTACGATAGAAATAGCCACCACCCGTTGTAAATGTAACCGTAAAAATTCACTTTGTCCTTCAGTTTCTTGATAACGGTAATGTGACATGACGCGTGCCACGTCTTCGTCGCTTAATTGTGCCATTTCTAAGGGATCACCGTAGAGTTGTCGGCCGCTGGCCACATCAGGAACGGTTTCTATGTCAAATACAAGTACATTCATCATGTCGTTATTCACCTGAATTTAAGTTAATTTTGCGATGGATGCTGCTATTGTGCAGACTTAATGGAAAAGGCGCAATTCATTAAAACCATTAAAAATCTTTTTTTTACTTCTACTTTAACTTATGACAAATCTTGCCATGCAAATTGTTGCTGATGAAAACATTCCTTATGTGCGCGAAGCCTTTGCGGATTTGGGAGACGTGCGCACGGTGTCGGGGCGGGAACTACACGCCGAACAAGTGATAGATGCGGATGTTTTACTGGTGCGTTCGGTGACGGCGGTGAATCGGGAATTGCTGTCGGGGAGTCGGGTGCGTTTTGTGGGGACAGCCACGATTGGTACGGATCATATTGATGTGGACTGGTTGCGTGCTAATCAGATTGCGTTTGCCAGTGCGCCGGGGTGCAATGCGGTGTCGGCCGCGGAATATGTGATCAGTAGTTTATTGGTCTTGGCACAACAGGATAATTTTCGTTTGACGGATAAAACTGTGGGCATTATCGGTTGTGGTAACGTGGGATCGCGGGTGTATCAACGTTTACAGACATTAGGTGTGACCTGTTTGTGTCACGATCCGCCTCTGGCCGCGCAAAATCCCAAAGATACTCACCGCGTTTGGGTGGATCGCGCCACTGTTTTACAAGCCGATATTCTCACCGTACACGTACCACTGACTTTGAGCGGAGAATATGCCACGGCGCAATTGATTAATACCGATTTTTTAAAAAAAGTTTCTGATCGGGTGATTTTATTCAACACGTCTCGCGGGCGTGTGTTGGACGAAGTCGCTTTGCAACAAGCATGGTTACAGCAAAAACAGCGCGTTGCCGTTTTAGACGTATGGCGCGGTGAACCGCATTTAAATCCGCAAACGGTAGCCTTAGCCCGTTTAGCCACACCACACATTGCGGGTTATAGTTTTGATGGTAAAGTGCGGGGAACGCGCTTATTGGCGGAGGCGATTTATGGGTATTTTGGGCAGTCGTTGCGTTGGCAGGTGAGTTTGCCTGAACCAGCGATTACAGAATTACATTTCTCCGATCACATCAGTGATGAGCAGGCACTCTATTACGCGGCCACGGCTTGTTACGACCCGCGTCGTGATGATGCGGCCTTGCGTCACAGTATAACGCGAGAGGATGCGGGATTGGCTTTTGATCAATTGCGAAAATATTACCCATTGCGCCGCGAGTTTGCCAGTTTACATCTCACCATTCCCACCCATCGACACGCCTTAATTGAACAATTGCGGGGTTTAGGTTTTCGGGTGAATGGGTGGGGGGAAGTGTTGGTATAAAGGGTTTCTTCAAATTTTTCTGTCAGAATCAGAATTTACAGAATTTTAGGATTTTCAGAATTAAAGAATAAAAAACCGATTGAAAATAAACGACTTGCAAGAGTCAATTTTGAAAATTCTTGTGTCTGTAAATTCTGATTCTGACAAATTAAGGATTCTATGAACCCTATCTTTTGGGTATAGCAGGAGGGGAATAACAGGCGGATAGTCCAGATTATTTTCGTTTAGATACTTATTTCACTACTTACCATCAGACAAAACAACCCCAGAACCCACAGGAGGCGTAAGACCAAAATGATTCCAAGCCAAACGGGTGCTGACTCGTCCGCGTGGAGTGCGCATCAAAAAACCCTGTTGCAACAAATAAGGTTCAATCACATCCTCAATCGTTCCCCGCTCATCACCAATCGCCGCAGCCAAACTTTCAATGCCCACAGGGCCACCGTCGAATTTCTGCATCACCGCCAACAACAACTTACGATCCATCAAATCCAAACCATAAGCATCCACATTAAGCAAATCCAACGCCGCTTGTGCAACATTTGCCGTAATTACACCTTGAGCCTTGATTTGGGCATAATCCCGCACCCGTCGCAACAAACGATTAGCAATACGCGGTGTCCCACGAGAGCGTTTAGCCAATTCCATCGCTCCACATTCGTCCATTTCCACATTTAAAATACGTGCCGAACGTGTGACAATACGCGCCAAATCTTCGCTAGAATAAAACTCTAATCGTTGCGTAATGCCAAACCGATCCCGTAAAGGAGAAGTCAATAAACCCGCTCGCGTCGTCGCTCCCACCAAAGTAAAAGGCGGCAAATCTAACTTAATTGACCGCGCTGCCGGGCCTTCTCCGATCAGAATATCCAGTTGATAATCTTCCATAGCTGGATACAAAATTTCCTCAATGACAGGACTTAATCGATGAATTTCGTCAATAAACAGCACATCTCCGCGTTCCAAATTGGTCAACAACGCCGCTAAATCGCCAGCCTTTTCCAACACAGGCCCCGATGTTTGATGTAAATTGGCACCCATTTCTTGTGCGATAATGTGCGCCAACGTGGTTTTACCCAACCCCGGCGGGCCAAAAATCAACACATGGTCTAAGGCCTCATGACGTTGTCGCGCCGCAGGAATAAAAATTTCCATCTGTTCGCGCACTCGCGGCTGCCCTTCATACTCGACAAGAGACTTAGGACGGATTGCCCGATCAAATAGCGGATCGTCACGTTGTGCCTCTGCACTAATCATTCGCTCAGTTTCTACCCCCACAGCCATTTGACTCCTTGCCTATTTTTCACTCAACTCAGGTTATAATAACACCAAATCCCAACCAGTGACGCGATGTCTTACTTGCCTTATGTCCTATATTTTAGAAGCCCTCAAAAAAGCCGAACAAGAACGCAATCTGGGACAAGTTCCCCCTTTAACCCAGTCACAGACTCCTTTGTTCAGTGCGGCTGCCGACACGTTGCCTTTACAACGGGCGACGGCGTGGTTACTTGGCAGTGCGTTACTGATTGCGGTGGGTGCGGGTGCGTTGGGACACTGGTTTGCGCAACAACAACCCACCTCGTCTAAATCCACTCACGCCAATAAAACAGCAACCCAACAAGAACGCCCCGCACCCAATGAAGAAAAAACCACCGCATTAACCCCAACAAAAGCCCTTCCGTCCATTATTATTCCCAGCGAATCGCCCCCAACAAACACCAACCCCTTGGCAAATGTGGCCAGTGTGCGCGACCCCCAAACACCAAAAGAAAAACCAAATATTCCACAAGCCCCCCCCACCGCTCCCCCCGTTGCCAAACCTGCGCCTCCGCCGCAGCCTGTGGCACGAGTGGTGAAACCGACGGAAACGGAAAATGTGCCTGTTGTGGCGACTGCTGCGCTGCCTGAGATACAAAATATACCGTTGTTTCAAGAATTGCCCGCACAAACACAACAACGCTTATCTCCCTTAGTGATCAATATTCACGTTTACGCCGAACAGGCACAACAACGTTTTGTCTTGATTAACGGGCGACGTTTTCGGGAAGGAATGACTTTACAAGCGAATTTAACGCTGTTGCACATTCGCCCCACAGATATTATATTGCGTTATCAAGACCAGCTATTCCGTTTAAATCCTTTGTAAATTCAGAGTGCAGGCATTAAACTGTAATGGCTTATTTGCTTATTTTCCTTAATAGGAATGCAAAGTAACACTTTTTAAAAGCAGAAGTCTCTCCAACCCACAACGGAGTTATCCTGCTTTTTTAAGACCATAATACCCCACATTTCACCTTATCAGGAAAAAATGCCTATGCATTCTTTACTGGAACGCCAATTGCGCCGTGCAGGCTTTAGTGACGATAAACTTCCCAGCGACCTTGTCGCATGGCAGGCGTTTCTTTCAAGAATTGAACGCTCTTATTTAAATGCCGATCAAGAACGCTCATCTTCAGACAATCGCATTGAGAACGACACCCGCGACAGCCCAGAAAATAATCTATTACCGACCACCCAATGGGAGATTATTTTAAATTCATTAAGTGATGGTTTATGCGCTTTTGACGGGCAGGGCAGAACCTTGTTTGTCAACCTAGCGGCTAAGAAAATGTTACCGTCTTACAATGACTTAACGGCTGTGGTGAGCCATCTACAATTGCACGAAACCCAAAATCCAGATGTATTGCTTTCGGCCAAACATCTGTCCCAACGTTTGCAACAAGGACAAGCCTTTCACGACAACCGTGCTTGCTTACAATTGGGTGCGGATTTGCGCTTACCGATGTCTTGTTCTTTTAATCCGATTTTAGCAAAAGGGGTTTATCACGGTTCTGTGTTATTATTCTCCGATATAGGCGAATTAAAACGCATTGAAACGCAATTGTTAGACGCAAAAGAAAAAGCCGAACGCGCCAGCCAAGCCAAATCCCAATTTTTATCCAGCATGAGTCACGAATTGCGTACACCCATGAATGCTATACTGGGTTATGGGGAATTGTTAAAAGAAGATTTATCTACGCCAACGGAAGAATTTGATATTGATTTTGTTGGAGATATGCAACAATATGTCGCTAATATTCTCAGCGCGGGTTGGCATTTGCTAGAATTGATCAATAAAGTACTGGATTTAACCCGAATTGAAGCGGGTAAATTAGAAGTTAATATTGAAAAAGTTGAATTGATCGAACTGATTAAAGAATGTGAAAGTTTGGTGTCGCCATTAGCCGAAAAACGCGCCATCACCATCCACAATGAAACCATCTCTTCTAAACCAGAATATGCCCTCATTGATCGCGGTCGATTAAAACAGGTATTAATTAACCTATTATCCAATGCGGTTAAATATAATCATGAAAAAGGTGAAATTATTATTCGTTTAGAAAGACCGAATCGATCCAGTGTTCATTTATCGGTGATTGATACGGGAATTGGCTTAACCGCAGAACAAAAAGCTCTTGTTTTTGAACCTTTTACCCGTTTAAGCGGTCTGAATTTGGTCGAAGGAACAGGGATTGGTTTGACCATTACCAAACGCTTATTAGAAATGATGGAAGCGCGCATTGATGTGGAGAGTGTTCCCGGAGAAGGCAGCCGATTTTGGGTGGAACTGCCCACGGGCGAAATGGATGAATCAGATCAGCCCATTTTGTCTGACGAAATGCGCAAATATATCTTACTATATGTAGAAGATAGTCGTACAAATGTCAGCTTAGTGGCGCAAATTTTAAAAGCACGTCCGGATATTGCACTGATGTCGGCACAAACGGGCGAAATGGGACTAGAACTTGCGCAGATGCACTGCCCTGATGTCATCTTGTTAGACATCAATTTACCGGGCATGGACGGTTTTGAAGTGTTAGAACAACTGCGCACCCACGAAAAAACCAAGCCAATTCCAGTCTTGGCATTGAGTGCGGTGGATACTGCGCAAAATTTACAACGCGGAAAAGAAGTTGGGTTTTTAAGCTATATTGTCAAGCCGCTGGATATTAAGAAATTCTTACAAGCAATTGATAATGCCATCACCCAATCTCCCAAATATCTGCAAATGGGTCAAACCACTTCTTTAGCGCATCACTCAAAAAAAAATGACTCTTAATTATTCGTAATGACTCGCTTGAACAAAGTGAGGCTACTGTCAGGAATGTAAGCTAAAATGTCCGCGCAAATGTTCACGATTGCTCATGTCGAATTAACTCCGACAGATTTATCTGTCCTCAAAGTGGCTGTAGGTCTTGTCAACGGACGCAGTGACGTAAAAGCGCAGGTATTAGAACCTGCTGCCCCTGCTTTTGCTTCGGCGAATGTTTTTCTTGTCGATATGGATTTTGAAGCGGGACGGGCATTTTATCAACAATTTCAATATGGGCGACAACGGGTCATGTTATTATTATCCACTGAAACGGTTAATGATCAACGCAATCCCACGTTAAAAAAAACCATTCGTGTACAAACATTAAAAGATGTTTTAGTGGATTTGTACGAAGAAATGTTTGTGAAGAATCAAGTGGGTGCATTCAAGAAATCAGATGCCAATGATTCGGCCTCCGTTCCTACCAATCCGCCTCCAGTACGCAAAACCTCGGAGATGTTATTTTTTCTGTTGTGGGAATTGAAACAAAAGCGGCAAGTGGCACAGATTTTCTGTCCACCGCATTCGCCTTTGTTCGTCAACGCCCAACAGGAAATTATTGCTTCTTCGGCTTCTCGTGACACCTTGCGTAAAATGACTCACGGCGAATCAGGAGCTGTTCGCAGTACGGCGATTTCTGATTCTGATTTTAATGTATTGGCGCGAGGACAATTGATTATTCCCTTATCGCAGGTGTTGTGGAGTGCTGCTTTATATGGCTCGGCAGGGATTTTGTTGCCGGGACATCAGTTAGACACGCCCGTGCAAATGACGGCGTGGCCGAATTTGTCGCGTTTAGAATTCAATGCCGAACACATGTGCTTGGCTTCACTCATGACCAGTCAAGCCTTAACGCTGCGCCAAGTACAAGCCAAATCAGGTTTTAGTTTAGAAACCGTGATTGGTTTTTACAATGCTTGTGCGGCCAGCGGACTTATTGCCGTAAAACCCACCCATTTACCCGTTCCCGCCTTACAAGTTAAAGCCCCTATCAAACAAAATTTACTCAGTAAGATTGCGCAACGCTTAAAGTTAAGCGTGCCATCGAATTAAAGAAATATTTACATCAGATTTCTTTGTGCTAAACTTAGCGACATGCGACGTGAATGCGAAAATTATTATCTGTCTTTTCGTCTGTAAGAGGGAAAGTGATTTTCGTCATAACGCAGTACATTGTTCTAACGTTTACATTTAGGAAATCGAGTCATGACACGATCTAGCCTTATTTTGGCGGCTTTATTGCTGACCACGCCTGTGGTGTGGGCGCAATCGGAGTTGCCTCCTCCCTGTCCACCTGACGATCCTCGTTGTCAGCCAGGTGAACTTCCACCGCCTCCACCTCCTGAAGACGGTGAAAAATTACCGCCTCCACCTCCTGAAGATGGCGGGGAATTACCGCCTCCACCTCCTGAAGACGGTGAGGAATTACCTCCTCCACCCCCTGAAGACGGCGGGGAATTGCCTCCTCCACCCCCTGAAGATGGCGGGGAATTGCCTCCTCCACCCCCTGAAGATGGTGAAAAATTACCGCCTCCACCCCCTGAAGACGGTGAAAAATTACCGCCTCCACCCCCTGAAGACGGCGGAGAATTGCCTCCTCCTCCACCTGAAGATGGTGAAAAATTACCGCCTCCACCCCCTGAAGACGGTGAAAAATTACCGCCTCCACCCCCTGAAGATGGTGAAAAATTACCGCCTCCACCCCCTGAAGACGGTGAAAAATTACCGCCTCCACCCCCTGAAGATGGTGAAAAATTACCGCCTCCACCCCCTGAAGATGGTGGGGAATTGCCTCCTGTACCCATAAATGGCGAATTAGAATGTCCACCTGAACTCGGCGACTGCATGGGCTTGGATGGTTTACCTGAATTGGATGAGGAACTTTCGGAGCTGTTAGACGAATATTGGGAAGAGGGTGATTGGGAATGGATGGAGTCCAACTGGTTTGATGAAAACTTCAACTTCGATACAATCGATGAATCACAAATTGCTCAATTGGGTTGCGATTTAATTCAAGAATTGCGGCCTGAACAATTCGAGTTATTTACGTCCGCTGTTTTCGATGCGTTTCAGGAAGAACAAATCAGTTGTATGCCCGCTGAAGTCTTTACGGAGTTGGAAGATGATCGCGTTTCAATGATGGCTGCGCCGATGTTTGGGCAAATGAAGGCCGATCAGTTAAAACATATTCCACCCACTGCCATTCAGAAAATGCAGGCTGATCAGTTAAAACAAATCCCCATGGATGAGTTTTGTGACATGGAGTTGGAAGATGCCTTAGAATTCCTGCTCAATGCCAATGATGATGTGGGAGAAGATGTGTTAGCGGAATTTGTGGCACGTTGTGAGGGGTTGGCTATGGATGGACAAGGGCAGTTGCAAATTCCTCCCGAAACCCGCATTCCCGCACGACAACTGGACGGACAAAAAGACTTGCGCGCTCAAAATGTCATCATGGAAGACCCTATTGACATGACCAGCGGCTTAATGCTGGGTGGCAAAGCCGGGCAAGAAGATAGCCTGTTGGCAAGTGTGCAACAACTGATTGATGAATATGGCATTTCTGTCACACAAAATCAGTATGGCGTATTAGAACTGGAGTTGGAAGGACGTTTGTTCACCGTGCGTCCTGATCCAAACTCATTACGCAAAGCTCCCACCGGCGCAAAGCCGGGAGTCGAAGCAACAGAAGACGGTTCTTTTATTCTGACAACAGAAGATTTAGTAGAGATTCGTTTGGTGTCTTCTCTGCGCAATCCAATGCTGGTGAAGCAAGCCTTTGCAGCCAGTCAGAAGGCTGAAGACGTTGAAGTTCGAGTGTCAGCGACGGGACAAGGTTTATTACGTGACTTGTCTAGCCGCAGTACACGGGCAGGGCGTTCTTTGGTTATTGATTGGAGTCCGGAGGTTTTTCCTTCACCGGGACGTTCGGGGCGTGATGTGCGTTCTGATGACAACTTATTGCAAAAGACCTTATTCAACTATGCTGATGGGACTTCGCAATGGGTCAATGCCAGTGTTTTACAACCTGATACGTTGATCAAGTTGTTGCTTGAACTGCCTGGGGTGAAAACGGCAACGCGACAAAGCAACGGCACTTTCAAAGTGTTGTTTACAGACCTTCAACGGCAAGAGTATGACGTGACGTTATACCCGCAATTGGATGTCCATGTGTTGGAACTGCGCCCCAATCAGAAACTAGAACCGAAACTTAAACCCGGTTTGCGCGGCGAAATCGTTTATCAAGTCCAACTGGATCAATTAGCCATTAGCTCCCGTTTGGTGATATACGCTACATTGATGACCCCGTAGTAAGCTATTTCTGCGTCCTGCGCAGAACCATACAAAGAGATAACGTGGCTTTGGCTGCGTTGTCTCTTTTTTTCTGATGAAATCTAAAAAAATGTTAAACTTACTGCGATGATGTGAAAATCACCTTTTTAATCATAATAACCATGGAGTTATTCTTAATGACCACCGTACTGATGTACAGTACCCGTATTTGTCCTTATTGCACCCGTGCGGAGTTTTTTTTACACAAAAAAGGAGTTCGTGTGGAAAAAATTCTCGTTGACCAAAATCCCGAACAATTACGCCTCATGATAAAACGCAGCGGTCGCCGCACTGTCCCACAAATTTTTATCGGAGAACGTCACATTGGTGGCTACGATGACTTGGTGGAATTGGATTTAGAAGGCGAGTTAGACCCGCTTTTACAAAACCTTCCCAAGGAATAATCACAACAATCGATCACCTGTCGCATTTTTTTGATACCATTGTGGTGTTTAAACCTATCGTTGCGCAAAATACCCGCTTAAAAACTAGACGCAATCAAAACTTGTTGTTAGAATTCCACACGTTGTATTATACAAAAATCGCGCTCATCTCGCAGGTTAGCGCATTGATGAACCAACAAGGGTAAAAAAATAACGTTTTTTGTCGTTTAAAGTACCCAAGTTGTGGTTAATTTGCTACACTGTAGCGATTGCGGTATAGTATGTCTCCGACGTACAGCGGTGTGGCTTGCTGACGATTTGGTTGATGGATTAAAATCCAGTGGTATTTCGGCGGTCTCGTTAAATTTTTTAAAGGCTTTTTTCATCAATTTTGTCATTGACTCATAGCATAAGGAAACTCTCCATGTTTGAACAATCTGGTCGTAATATACTCCTTGGTGTCTTAGGTGGTGTGTTACTTTCTTCCGTTTCACTGGCGGCGGTCGCCCAAGACGAAAGAAAAACCTATCACTTATTAGATTCTAAAGGTGAGCCGGTATTAGACGGTAAAAAAGAGTGTGTGGATACCCCAACACCTAATACACCCGCTAAACTTTTTGAAAAATGCGGTGATATTTTAGACAGCGACGGGGACGGCGTACCCGACGATAGAGACAAATGTCCCGGTACACCCAAAGGGGTTAAAGTCGATGCAGACGGCTGTCCGATTGATACCGACGGGGACGGCGTGCCAGATTACCGTGATAAATGCCCCAATAACAGCCCATTAGAAATTTCTAAAGGGGTAGATGCAGATGGTTGTCCGTTGGACAGCGACGGTGACGGCGTGCCAGATTACCGCGATAAATGCCCCGGTACTCCTAAGGGCGTGAAAGTTGACGCGGATGGCTGCGGTGTGGTTGATCGCGTGGTACAAGAAATTCTGGGCAGTGACATTACTTTCGGTTTCAATCGTGCTGACTTGACCCCGCAAGGTAACGCCACCTTAGATCGCATTGCCTCTGAGATTTTAGGGCAGATCGATTTTGTTAAAGACGTTAAGGTCGTCGGTCATACTGACAGCGTTGGTTCTGACAAGTACAACCAAACCCTGTCAGAGCGTCGTGCAGCCTCTGTTGCTAACTACTTGATTAGCAAAGGCGTACCCGCCGACAAGATTCTCCGTGAAGGCCGAGGCGAACGCGAGCCAATCGCCACCAATGCGACAGCGGCTGGTCGTGCGCAAAACCGTCGTGTTGAAATTAACATCAGCATGTACGGCGCGGCCAATTAATCTAACCAGTTAAAAACCACTGGCTTTTAGCGGTGTGTTAGTGCGTACTAACACACCGCATTTTTTTTGGGCGTTTTTAATTTTTTAGGAAAAAGACCATGGCCGCTTGGCGCGCACAATTAAATTTGCTCTTCGCACAACAACACTCCCGTACCGTTTTACGCCATCGACAGCACTGTGGCCCTTTGCAAATACAGCGGCCTTTTTATCCTGAAGCGGATGGGACGGTGCATTTATATTTATTACATCCACCGGGGGGAGTGGCGGGTGGCGACGAATTACATATTAATCTGATTTTACAAGAAAACAGCCGTGTGCTGCTAACCACCCCCGCCGCCACCAAATTGTATCGCCATCCCCACCTGTCCTCACAACAACGTTTACAAGCCAATCTCAGTGACCACGCCATCTTAGAATGGTTGCCGCAAGAAACCATTGCCTTTAACCATTGTCGCACGCTCAATCAATTACAATTTAACTTGGGAAAAAATAGTGTATTAATTGCTTGGGATAATTTATGTTTAGCGCGTCCTGCGATTAACGAGCGTTTTACCGAAGGTCGCATTGAACAACGTCTTTGTGTCAATCACTTGGGACAACCGTTGTGGTTGGAACGCGGTTATTTACAGGGACAAAACCAAGATGCCGTCTTGCAATCTCATTGGGGCTGGCAAGGACAACCGGTACTGAGCAGTTTTTTTTGCGGAATCGTAGAACAATCACTGCTGCCCGCCGCACGAGAACAGATCGCCACCTTACCGAAACACGACCAAGAACAAATCGCAGTGACTTGGTTTGATGGTTTATTGGTTGCCCGTTACTTGGGGGCAGACCCACGACGAGCGCAAACCTATTGGCTGCGGATTTGGTCATTGGTTCGTGAGCGTTTATGGGGAAAAACAGCCTGTTTGCCGCGTATTTGGGCGACTTAATGTGTTATACTTCGTTTAAACGAAATAAAAACCCTTAGGGAGAGAATGATGGTAACTCGTATTGAGCGAGGAAAATCGTTAAAGAATCACAGCGGATATTTTCCCTATTTTTTTGTAGATATGATCAAATATCCATATCTGCGTTTTTCCCGATAGAGCCACGTGTAAAAAGATGCAAAATGGGCTATTTTCCATTATCCTAATGTGATTGAAGATAATGTGTGCTTAACCGGTTTATTAGGCTCTTTTTTTTCATTCAATCTCCCTTATCCAGCCTATACGGTGACGTTTAGCGTGGTAAAGCATACGCATAAGATTATTAAAACAAGTCAAGCCAATGGCTGGCATAGCCTGTGCTGACATGATGATGGTGTTTTATTATTTATTCTTTTTTCTAGCATAAAATTCCCAGCAATGGCCTATTTCGCATTAGGAGGTTTTAATCGTGTTTGAACTCATGGAAACTTACAGCCAAAACGCTGTTATTAAAGTCATTGGCGTGGGAGGGGGCGGTGGTAATGCCGTCGAACACATGTTGACAGGTACTATTGAAGGCGTTGAATTTATCTGTGCCAATACCGACGCGCAAGCCTTACGCAACTCTTCCGCACGTACCATTTTACAACTGGGAACAGATGTCACCAAAGGTTTGGGCGCAGGCGCAAACCCCGAAGTCGGACAACAAGCCGCATTGGAAGATCGAGAACGTATTATGGCTGTGTTAGAAGGTACAGATATGGTCTTTATCACCGCCGGTATGGGCGGGGGAACAGGAACTGGAGCTGCTCCGGTGGTGGCGCAAGTGGCCAAAGAATTGGGTGTGTTGACTGTAGCGGTGGTCACTCGTCCTTTTCCCTTTGAAGGGCGTAAGCGGGCTTTAATCGCTGAACAGGGTGTTAAAGAGTTGTCGCAATATGTGGATTCGCTGATTGTTATTCCCAATGAAAAATTATTAAGTGTATTAGGGCGAGATGTGTCGTTGTTAGACGCATTCAAAGCCGCTAATAATGTGTTGTATAGCGCAGTACAAGGCATTTCTGAATTGATCACGCGCCCTGGTTTAATTAACGTCGATTTTGCCGATGTCACCACGGTGATGCAGGAAATGGGTATGGCCATGATGGGAGCTGGCCGCGCCAAAGGAGAAGGCCGCGCCCGTAAAGCGGCTATGGATGCGATTTCCAGCCCGTTGTTAGAAGATGTGGATTTGTCTGGAGCGCGTGGCATTCTGGTCAATATGACCGCGGGCTTAGACTTAACTATTGGTGAGTTTGAAGAGATGGGCGATGTGATCGAAGAATTCGCCTCAGAAAATGCGACCGTCGTTGTCGGCACAGTGCTTGATCCCGAAATGAAAGACGAATTGCGTGTCACGGTGATCGCCACCGGCGTAGGCACGGCTTCCCCCCGCCAAGTCGAACGAGAACGCCCCCCCATCAAAGCCGTCCCTAAACCCGAAAAAATGACCACCGCCCCCGAAGCCACTAAACGCTTACACGGCAACGCGGCTGATTATAAAGAGTATGAAAAACCCGCCGTGACTCGTTTACCCCATGCCAATAGTAACACTGGACACTTGGCCAATGGAGAAAGTAGCGACACACACGCCGATAATTACTTAGATATTCCTGCTTTTTTGCGTCGTCAAGCGGATTAACAGGACTCCAAACGTGGGTAATTGTAAAACAGCTAAATCGACATTTGCCGGCTTTTGGGTTTGGCATTATTCTTGTTGTAAAAAAACAATAGCTGTCGATACTTGACAACAGTCTGCAATCTAATTACAACAGTTGTTTGAACTTGACAACAGGTGAGCAACTGTTTTATTGTGCAATGCAATATAATTGATCAAACAGTCGTTTTGTCCTGCTGTCAGACTTATCGACACTATCGACAGGTTGGTGTGCTGTGCGCCCTGCCGATTTAGCTGCCTACAATTTGGAGAGATAGACAATAATGGTAAAACAACGTACTTTAAAAAATGTCATTCGTGCGACAGGCGTAGGTTTGCACACGGGCGAGAAGGTTTTATTGACTTTACGTCCTGCGCCCCCCGAAACGGGTGTGGTGTTTCGGCGGGTTGATTTGTCCCCGCCGGTAGAAATTTTAGCCCGTGCCGAGCAGGTGGGTGATACTCGTTTGTCCACTACGCTGGTTAAAGGGGATGTCAAGATTTCAACGGTGGAACATTTGCTGTCTGCTTTGGCAGGTTTGGGCATTGACAATGTTTATGTGGATGTCAGTGCGGCTGAAGTGCCGATTATGGATGGCAGTGCGGGGCCTTTCGTGTTTCTTATTCAGTCGGCCGGTATTGAAGAACAGAGTGTGCCTAAACGTTATCTTCGTATTAAACAAAGTATTACCGTACAACAAGATGATAAGTGGGCGCGTTTTGATCCGTTTGAAGGGTTTAAGGTGAGTTTTCGTATTGATTTCGATCATTCCGTATTTCGTCGGGGTCGGCAATCGGTGGAAATTGATTTTGCTAAGACTTCCTTTATTAAGGAGGTGAGTCGAGCGCGGACGTTTGGTTTTATGCACGAGATTGAGTGGTTACGCGAGAAGCGATTGGCTTTGGGTGGCAGTTTGGACAATGCGATTGTGGTGGATGATTATCGCGTATTGAATGAAGATGGTTTGCGTTACGAAGATGAGTTTGTTAAGCATAAAGTGTTAGACGCGATTGGTGATTTGTATTTGCTGGGTTATCCGTTAATTGGCGCGTTTAGTGGTTACAAATCGGGACATGAGTTGAATAATTTGTTGTTGCGCGCTTTATTGGCACAACCGCAGGCTTGGGAGTTGGTGAGTTTTGAAGAACCTGTTGCCGCTTCTTTATTGAATTATTTACAACCAGTTTCTGTCTCTTGACTGGGATCAGCAGCCAGTCGGTGTAACGCAGATCGCAGCGATGTATCGGCCATGGAATCGGCCACGCTGCGCAATAGTACACTGGTTTCCGCCGATAACGCCCGCTGAGGCATGGAAGATGGGTCTGTTGGATGGGCTGGATTGTGCTGGAATTGCGACGGACGCACCCGAATATCCAAGCGTGTGATGGTTTGGCCAGTGATTTGTCGCGTGTGATTAAGCAGGGTGTCGTGCCAATAACGCAGTTGGGTTGCCCAAACCGCGGAGTCAGTGAGAAGAATCAAACATTCCCCCGTCACGTTCGCCACACAGCAATGCGCTCGCAGTGTTTCGGGTAAATGCACCTTGAGCCGTTGATCAAGCTGTTGCAGGGCTTGTCCGCGTTGTATCAGTGTGTGCAGCGAGGTGGTGCGGGTCAATAGTTCATTGACAGGGGTCATGGTGTTGTCTTTAGGCATGTTCTGGCTCTCTTGTGTTCAATGACACATGGTGGATACGCCATTGTTTTTTTCAAGTCTGGTTTTCTCTCCTCTTTAAACTCTTCAGCGTTTCTTCCAATTGGAAGCTGAGAAGATTTTTATAAAAATTCCCTTCACCTCAATTTAATCTTTTTATAGTGCGGATGATATAATACAGCAAAGCAATATGAATGATTTAATTTTTTTCGCTCGTAAGCCTGAGTAAAGTGGATAAGACAGGGTTTTTTTCGCCTTAATCCACAGAGATAACGGAATTTTTAAATGTCGCATGGTGCTATTGTATTTTTTATTTTTAAACACAACTACCATTTGACTAAGAGTGTATTTTAATTATATTATGTATCTTGTAGTATATGCTATATTTCAGAATGATGGATGACGGTGCAAAACGACGCGCTTTATCTGTCATAACTGGTTTGGATTTTTAAAGCAGAGATGACATTGTCGATTTTTTTCAGTTCATTATTAGTGAGGAATACTCAATGAAACATTATATACCAATTTTTTCAGAGTCGTATAATAATACTTTTCAAATAGGAGAGAATAATGAACAAGAGATATGAAGATTTAGAAGAGTTAATGTCAACAGGTGAAGCGAGAGAAGTGAAGCGAGCGATGGCAGTAAGAATGTCTTTGCTTGGTTTTGTGCGTGCGGAAGCGGCTTTAGCGTGTTGTGTCAGTGTGCAATTTGTGGATAAATGGAAAGCCATTTATTTAGCGTCAGGGGTGGAAGGATTGAAGTTAGCGTATAAAGGCTCGCCAGGGTATTTAAAGCCGCGTGAACGAGAAGATGTGATTAATTGGATACAAGAAAAGAAGACAATAACAATAGAGGAACTAAAGAGATACTTAAAAGAGGAGTATGATGTTTTCTATTCTTCAAATACTTCTTATACTAAATTATTAGAAGAAGCGAATTTAAGTTATAAGAAGACACACAAAGAGAATTCGGCAAAAGATGAGGTAAAAGTAGAAGCTAAAAAAAAAGAGATTAAGGATTTAATAGATAAGGAGCGTGAACAGATAGAAAGTGGAGAGGTAATGTACTGGATGCAAGACGAAAGCCATCAGTTGTGGGGAGATATTTGTGGTTATGTTTGGTCGAAAAAAGGAGAAAGAACGTCAATAAAGATGAGTAATTATCGCACTTCTCAAACGTGGTATGGAGCGGTGAATATTTATACGGGAGAATTTATTTTAGATAGGGCAAAGAAAGCTGATACAAAATATACGATAGACTTTATTAACTGGCTCATTTACAGATATAAAGAAGCCCGTCATGTGATTATTTGGGATGGTGCAAGTTATCATCGTTCTGAAGGTTTAAGAACTTATTTAGAGAAATTAAATGGGGGACTTCCAGAATCAGAATGGAAAGTTCGTTTATTAAGATTTGCGCCCAATGCCCCAGAGCAAAATCCAGTCGAGGATATTTGGCTTCAAGGTAAGAATTGGGTCAGAAAGAATTTTCATCGTCTATCAAGCTTTAAAGAAGTCACTAGTATGTTTGAGACCTTTTTGTCAGGTAAAGTGTTTAAGTTTAATAAAATTAAACAGTATCTTATACCTAATATCTAGCTAGATATTAAAACTTAATTTGTTTTTATATCTCACATAATTTTGGTATATTTTGCTTGGTTTATTATTAGGACTATCATCCAACATACACGCGCACGCCGGCAGAACTGACTCAAGCGGTTGTCACAATAGCTCTTCTGGATACCATTGTCACAACTCCGGTTCCACAACAACGCCTACAACAACACCTACAACACAGCCCACAACAACACCCACTGTAAATACATCTTACAGTCAAGCAGATGTAGATGCTGCTTATCAACAGGGTGTTCAAAAATGCGTGAATAATCCAAGTGATTGTGGCATTTCGGTTCCAGACAAAACTTTAACTTTTACTCAAGCTGACTTGGATTCGTCACATCAACAGGGTGTTCAAAAATGCGTGGATAATCCAAGTGATTGTGGCATTCCAGTTCCAGACAAAACTTTAACTTTTACTCAAGCTGACTTGGATTCATCTTATCAACGAGGTGAGCAATCCTGTAAGATAGCAGGAGCTGTTAAAATCGGGACGGATTTAGGTTTTACCGTGCCAAACATGCTATTGCCTATGGCGGACGGTAGCATAATGGATATATGGGCTAAGTTTACGTTTATGGATAATGGTTCAGAAAATATTCTGTTTATGTTGACGGATATTGGCTCGAACTAAACAACGCTGGTTTTAGTTTAGCCCGTGTTTTGAGTTTTTATGCGACATTCAGTGTATTAGGAAATTGACATGAACAATCAGACTACCGAAGAATACTCAGCGTATGCGCTAGATAAGGCAGATAAGCTGCTAAAAGAAATTATCCAATCTGGGAATTTTGCAATAAATAAAACGACTGCAAACCGCATTTCTGGGGAGGATCAGGCGGCTTATTTTAACGCGCTACATAAAGGGCTTTTGGAATATTACTCTAATTTAGGGTCAAAAGTGAAATAACCGTTCCTTTTATCTTACAAACAAGATGGGCTGACACGAGAAAGCCCATCTTAATTTTTACTACTAAATACATTAAGCCCGTGTAGAATGGATAAAACGAATCTTTTTGCGCCTTAATCCACAGAATAGCTGTAGCTTTTACCAATTGCACGCCTTCTGTAGTGGTTCTATTACTTGTTCAAGACCACTAACATCAAACGTAACCTCCGCTGGGTTTTTCCCGTATGGCGTTACTCGTATCAATCATTTATTAGCACCAAATAGTGACTTTATAAACGGAATAGATTGCCCACCTGAAAAATAACCTAACGCCTTATGATCTGTGCTTATAGAAAAAGATTTTTTATTCTGTTTCTGCGAATCTACTCTGTAAATCATTGGAGTTTCTCGAATATTTATATATACGTCCCAGTCTATAAAAATAGACGTGGTATTTTCAGAGCATCGTATCCATAATTTAGGGCGAACAGGTTGATTTAATGTTCCCTGAATAGTATTGCTAGCGGCTACGTGCATATAAACATTTACAGAATCATCTAAACTTGATTTATCAGTGGCAAAATTCCATTTGTTTTTCAATGCCCGCAAAGCTCTGGCTTTTTGCTCTTCAGCCTCATATTTTTGACGTTCAGCTTCGATAACTTTTTGAAAATGATCTAATTTTTGTTGGTAACTTGTGTTATCAGGTGACAACTGAAGAAGTTGTTTATAGCGGGTAAGATGCCCTTGTGTATCAGTCTTAGGCAAAGCATCAAGCTCTGACAGGAGTTTTTGACTTTGTGCCTCTTTCTCTGCTGCCTCGCGCTCCAGTCGCTCTGATTCCGCACGTTCTGCCAAAATTCCTTGTGCTTTATTAACCAACAAAGCAACTTCCTCGTCAAGATCACTGTATATAGAGCCTTTGTCTATGATTGCCTGATAGTTTTCAATCTCAAGAAGGCTATTTAATTCACTCACAATGACATCACGTTGTTCTATAAACTGCGCTCTTTTTAGTTCAAGTTCAGCTTTTGCTTGCAATTCTGCTTGACGAACTTTTTCCGCACGTTCCGCAGTTTCTTGGGCTAATTGAGCTTCATCGCGTTTAGCAGGGCCTTCATGCGTCGTTGATACAGCCACGACGAAACCACTAACCAGTAAGACTGGAAATAACCACTTACGTTTAGGTAGTTTTACTAATTTTTCAGCTACAGGCGGCATTAAAGCAGCGGACGATAGCAATATTAAAAATCCGCCCATTGAAGAACTAATAAGTAATAATAACCCAAATAATGCAACAATAATTGACACAACCCATTGAAATATTGCAAGTAATTTCTTTCCAATATCCATATTTTTAAGCCTATTTTTTGAAGTGATTGTCTGATTTTTTGTCTAACAAACAAGTAAACTATTTGTGCATAATACCCCAACAAATCCCCTCAATCAATATCAAAAAGCCAAAAACAGGCTACACTCCATCATATTTCATCTCGCCCCCACAACCCCCATAGAAACGCCGTCGCAACGTGCCACGTCGAGTTTCAGCAAGAATCATCGTGTGAATTCTCAACGCGGCGCATCTGGACGGCATTCCCTCCCCTACCACTTCACCGCTTCAATCCCTGCAAAACCTTGTGCGGTTAATAAACCGTCTGAAGTCACCACACTGGCATTCGGATCGGGACAGTAATCTAGGGTTTTCACCAAATGTTTACTGTTTTCCCCTACGACCTGCCACACCTCACAACCGCCCCACATGGGTGGGAAACCCCGCACCGCTGCGTCTTCCATCAACATCGCCGGTTTTGCCATCGGATAATACCCATAACCCCCGCGATGTAAAAAAACCATGTCTCCAGACACTTGGCTTAACTGACTCGCGGTAAATGTCCATTCCCCTGAAGCCGTTAAACGCCCTTGTTGTAAGGTGAAACGAGACAAACGGGCTGATTCTTCATTTTCACTTGGGGGTTGAATGTAATAACGTGGCTCACCACTGCAATGCACCCATAAAGCCTCATTATTCCATTGCACCTGAGTTTGGTAAAAATCACAATTTATCGCCAAAGAATCGCGTAAACTCGCCGCAGAAGCCGTTAATTGCAACACATTCACCTGCATTTGACCCTGAGCCGTCATCTCTTGGGTTAATAAAGCCCCCGAAGCCGTAAAAGCCACAGGCTCGCCCGGTATTGAGCGGGTCACTTGCGAATCGCCTGATAATGTCCAGCTATGCAACACCCATTGTTCAGGGAGCATCGTTTGCGGTTCAGCCACCACGTCTAACACGGGTAAAATACAAATTTCAGCCCCTTTACACGGCACACCGCCGCGATCCACTTCTCCCGTCATTTGTGCGACGTGAAACGCCCCGCCCGCCACAAATCCCGCACTCCGTTGCCACCAATAGGGATAGGCATAAATTTCTTTTTCGGTTTCTAATACACGCGGCGCAGACACCGCGCCCGTTGCCATATTCACCGTTTGAATCGCCAAAGGATGGCGATTGTAAAATACCGCTTGTCCCTCAGCTAACAATAAAGATTCGTAGCCTTTCCCGACCGTAAAAGACTGCACGGGACGATTTAAATCACTTTCCGCATAACGCGACACCCGATACAAACCCTGATCACCATAGGCCGCTGCCCATAATTCGCCGTTGTGACGTTTTAACCACGTCAATTGCGCGGCTAACTCCAATTCAGCCAGCGTTTTCGCCTGTCCTTGTCCCCATTGCACGGTTAATAAGGCCTGATTGCCCAAACCGACCAACGTAGAATCATTCAACGCCAAACTGCGTTGTAAATTAATCGGAGTACTGACTTGTCCTGCATCGCGTAACTGTCCGTCGTTGAACGACACCACTTGTAAATAATGACTGCCTGTTTCCCACGACTGAATCGGCAATGCGGCATATTCCTGCGTCCAATCCAGTAATAAAGCGCGTTCATCTTCTAATGCGGGAGAATAATTCCACTTCATTTGCCCTTCCAACGGCACCACGCGATTAATCAAGGTGGGATTCGTGGGATTTGACACGTCGAACAAACTCATGGCCACACGTCGTACTGAAATATCGCCTTCTTCGGGCAATGGCACATCATGAATCCCGACGGCAAACAGACGATCTTGATGAAAAAACAATTTTTCTGACCAGCCTGGCACATGCAATTCCCCGACGATTTTCGGCGCGCTCGGCACACTTAAATCAATCACCCACAAGGGATCAGTGCGTTCATAAGTCACGACATACGCCTTATCATCGACAAATCTTGTCGCAAACAAATCTTCACCGGGGGCGATTTTATCGACTTGGCCGAGTAGGGTAATATTTTGATTGGTGATTTTAAACACAGCCAAACTGCTGCCGTCGTTGCGATCTGAGGGGCCGTAAACCACGCGCAATAAATCCTCTTTCACACTGACATGAAATTCCGATGGCACGCGTCCTGGCACCTGAATCAGCGGCAAACGCACTAAGGGTTCTGCTTGACGCAAGTCAAATAATTGAATTTGTTGGGTACGCCAATCGTTGGGATTATCGGTGATTAACACCAAATAATCGGTAAAAATCGCCAATTTTGCGCCATAACCGTTTAATGTGACTTGGGCTTGTTGTGTTAAGCGGCCATCTTGTCCCACCGCCAAGGCAGTCACAACTAAATTTTGCGCCACACCACATCCCAGACAGGGCATGATGGCGGGTTCTACCGTTTCTCCCTCGGTGGTCACGACATCAGTAGCGGGTTCAGGATTTTCAGTAAAGGAATTCATCACCACATAAAGCATGTGATCGCGTCGGCGAGATTCTACAAAATGGCCGGGCAGGGTCATTTCCTGTAAAGTTTGCATCGTGCCGTTGGCGTTCGGTTGTAAAACAACTAAGCGCGTGCCGTTGCGATTATCACGGTAATCATTTTGTAATAGAATGACGCGGTCTGCCAAAACGTATAACTCTTGTGGCATTCCTTGTAAACGGGTTTCGCTGTGTAAACGTGGCGCACGGGGATCACTGACATCAATAATTTGGAATTTTTGCGCCTGACTGTTGGCATAGTACAAACGTTGGCCGACTAAGCGAAAAATATCAGGTTTTTCGGTTTCTGCTTGACTGCCTTCGCTGCTGTCGGCGGAAGGGGGCGCGGCTTCAGCGGTAGGCACAGCGGTAGGCTCACTCAAACCTGCTTTTTCTTCCTCCCGATACAGAAAATCGGCCGAGTTTGCGCCTGCGGACAAGAAAAATTGTTGACTGGGCAAGCGGGCTTGACTGGCGCGTTGTGTCAAGGGGAAAACCGTACTCGCTTGCCAATGTTCCGTATTCAACACATCGCCTTCTGGTGAAATGGCGACCAAAGCCAAAAAGCATTGTGCTTGCGTTTGACAGGTTTCAGGCACTTGCGCCACTGCCTCTGCCACAAACGGTTGAACATCGGTAAATGTTTGATTTGCAATAGGAATTAAATCTTTTTGCCAACCTTTATCCATCGTCCATGATTGGACACTTTCCGTATCCAGATTAAACCAGACCAGATAAACTTTAACATTTTGTAAAGTTTCTTGATTCAGCACACTGATTTGTGCGGGGGCATTGGTTTGGGGTTCTACGGTCAACTGCCACGCGGCCGAATACTGACTCAACGACCACAACAGTCCCGCACCCACTATTAAAGAAATACGCATGATAACTTCCTCTTTAAACGCCATGACAAAAAAACTAGGTGATGCCCAACACAGACGAGGGGAGGTGGATAATTTGTCGGTGTGAAAAAAATAGGTAAAGCCACAATAAACGCTATAATCACTCCCACTTCACATCCGATTAAAGCACAAAAAGCATAAGACATTATGAGTACACGTTATCTGCATTACTTTTTCCAACCCAACTCCATTGCCGTCTTTGGCGCGTCCGAACGTCAGATGAGCATGGGCGGAATGGTCATTAAAAATTTATTGGCTTCTGGATTTGAAGGGCAATTAATGGCGGTGAATTTAAAACCTTATCATAGCGTTTATGGGGTGCGTTGTTATCGCCATTTAAAAACGTTACCCAAACGCCCTGAATTAGCCATTTTATGCACGCCGCCTCATACGATTCCGCATTTGGTTAAAGAATTGGGTATTTATGGGATTAAAGCGGTATTGGTATTGACGGGAGGAATGTCGCGGGCGCAAAGTAAAAGTAATAAAATCTTTGAAGAATTCCAAAATTTTTTTAATGATTTATTAGGTTTTGAATTAAGTAAAAAACCGCCGCGCTTATTAAAAAATTTAATTCAAGAAGTGGCAAATCGTTATGATATACGCTTAATGGGACCCAATTGTATTGGTGTATTGGCGGCGAAATCGCGTTTAAATGCCAGTTACGCGCACAGTGCGATTCAGGAGGGGGCGATTGCTTTTATTGGTCAATCCGGTATTTTGAGTATGGCCATGTTAGATTGGGCGAATGGGCGGGATATTGGATTTTCTTATTTTACTTCATTGGGTGACAGTGTCGATGTGGAATTTTCGGATTTAATTGATTATTTAGTAGACGATGAAAATACTAAAGTAATTTTATTGCATATTGAAACCTTATGTCATGCGCGTCGTTTTATTTCTTCGGTGCGGGCGGCGGCGAGAAAAAAATTAGTGGTGGTATTAAAAAGCGGACGTTTCTCAGCCTCCCAAGAAACGCCTGAACCGGTGCCGTTGGGTTTGCGTCATGGGGATTGTGTGTATCGGGCGATGTTGCGTCGTGCGGGGGTGTTGCGTTTAGAAAGCAGTGATGAGTTATTAGATACGCTAAGTGTTTTAACGCGAATGAAACCGTTAAATGGCGAACGTTTGGCCATTATGAGTAATGGCATGGGGCCTAATTTATTAGCGGTGGATGCGTTATTAAGACAGGGGGGAGAATTAGCCCGTTTAAGTGATGCCACATTGACCGCATTAGTTCCGATATTGCCTGCCTTTTGGTCGCGGCAACATCCCATTGATGTCAATGCCGATGCCCAAGCAGAACGTTATGCCACCACATTACGTTTAATGGCGCAAGATGCCAATGTGGATGCGGTATTAGTAATTTACGGTCCCAGTGTGCAAAGTGATGCGTTAATAGTGGCTGAAAAGATTATTCAAACCAGTCAAGAATTGCCTTGTAATGTTTTAACCTGTTGGATGGGAATGGGCAAGGTAGAATCTGCACGCCAAGCCTTTGATAAAGCAAAAATTCCCAGTTTCGTCACGCCCGAAGAAGCGATTGATGCGTTTATGCAAATGGTGAAACATCGTCGCAATCAAGTCTCTGCTGTGCAAACGCCGCCGTTATTTTTAAATGAAAATGTGAGAAATCGCCAACAGGCTTGGTATTGGATTAATCACGCTTTAGATCATCAACGAGATTGGTTGACCACAGAAGAAGCGAAAGAAGTATTAGCAGCTTATCATATTTTCTTAAAACCACAGATAGAAAGTGAACAAATCAGTAGCTTAATGGCTCAGATTTTGGAATGGAATCCGCCTTATCGTTTACAATTATTACACACGGCATTGTTTAAACCTTTTCATAGTGCCAGTGATGTTCCCAATCAGGATTTAAGCCTTGAAATTCTGCATAAAGGAGAATTAGAAAATGCGGCGAATCAGTTGCGTAATGAACTCAATCGACATTTTCCCCAAAGTTTATTTTTAGGGTATCAATTACAACGAATGCAACGGGATGAGTCAATGATGCGTTTACGAGTGGGCGTGACGCGGCATATTGTGGGGGGGCCTGTAATTTTTATTGACACGGGATTGCATTCGCTGCTTAATATTCTCACGCAAGAAGTGGAATTATTGCCGATTAACCTTAAATTGGCACGGGATTTAATCGGCTATAATAAAATTAATCAGTGGTTAGAACTTTATACGCTTGAACCCGATAAACAAATTCAAAAATTAAGCGAAATATTGGTACAATTGTCGCAAATTGTTGTCGATGTGCCGATCATTAAAACGGTGGAGTTAATCTTATTACTTTCGCATCGAGAAGGTTTAATCGAGCATCAAGTGGCGATGGCTTTAGGCGAAAATGCGGAATTGGCGATTCAACCTTATCCCGAAGAGTTACAAAGTGAAACCGTATTAAGTACGGGAGAAACGGTGTTATTGCGCCCGATTCGCGGGGAAGATGAACCTGCGCATTTACATTTTTTAGAACAGTTAAGTCCGCGTGCTATTCGCTATCGTTTTTTTAACCATCGGTATAAAATTAGCCATTCCGAATTGGCACGTTTAACCCAAATTGATTATGCCAGAGAAATGGCATTTATTGCCGTGTCGCAACAAGGCAATAATCCGGTGACGATTGGCGCGGTAAGAGCTTATACGGATGCAGATAATATTCAGGCTGAATTTGCGATTGTGATTAGCGATAAATACAGTCGTTGTGGCTTGGGAACGGCGTTGATTTGTAAATTAATTGATTATTGCCAAAAACGCGGCACTTTACAAATGATCGGCACGGTTTTGCCTGACAATGAAGCCATGTTAAAATTGGTAAAAAAATTAGGCTTTCATGTGTTTTATGATAAAACCGAAGAAATTATGAAAGTGAGCCTGCATTTAAATCCTGCTAATTTTGAGTGGCAACGAACGCGGTTATGGCCGTGATAGATTAAAATCTAAACGAGGGTTATTTTTATGCAAAAATGGCTGTGTTTTTCTTTGCTGATTGGTTGTGGTTTTGTGGTCAATGTCAGTGCGCAAAATGCGCCCTATCGTATCGGCTTTTCTCAAGCCACCACGACAGAACCTTGGCGGTTATTGTTTAATCAACAATTACGCGATGAAGCCGCTAAATATCCTGAAATTCACTTGCTGGTGACAGATGGTTTGGATCGAGCAGAGAAACAAATTAGTGATGTCGAGAATTTATTGCAAAATAAAATCGATGCGTTATTGATTTCTCCTAAAGTGGCCGATGCCTTAACGCCCATTGTAAATCAGGTGTATCAACAAGGCATTCCTGTGTTTGTTTTGGATCGCAATATTAGTAATGATGATTACACCCAATTTATTGGCGGTGATAATTTATTAATTGGTCGCACTGCAGGCGAATATGTGGTGCAATTGTTAGGTGGTAAAGGTCAGGCGAAAGGGCGCATTGTAGAAATTTGGGGCATTCCCGAATCCACGCCCGCACAAGAGCGACACCGCGGCTTTCAAGAGGTGATCGCGCAAGAAACAGGAATTGTGAATTTAACCCATGCCGAAAACGCCAATGGACAATATAAGCAAGATATGGCTTATGAATTAATGGCTCATTTTTTAGATCAATACTCTGATATTGATCTGGTTTATGCGCATAATGATCCGATGGCTTATGGGGCTTATTTAGCGGCTAAAGATTTGGGACGAGAAAAAAATATTTATTTTCTCGGTATTGATGGCATTCCCAGCGAAGGAATGCGTTGGGTGAATGAAGGGATTTTAACCGCTACGTTTGTTTATCAAACACCGGGGGCGGTTGCGATTCAACAAGCTTTAAAAGTTTTGCAAGGAGAATCGGTTGAGAAACGAATTATTTTACCCACTCAAGTGGTCGATAAAAACAACGTGGCTGAAATGCTGACACAACCTCAATAGGATATGAGTTATGAATGAGTTAATGCGCGTGATTAAAACGGGAACGCTATTTTTATTTGGTGCGGGAATGGTTTTAGCGGCTGTTGCTGAAGAAACAGCCCCTCCAGTGGAAATGAAAGCTGTTTCTAATGTGGAACAGATCACTGAATCGGCTGCTATTTTATCCACTGCAAAAACGGTATTTACTGTGGGTGAACCCATTACCATTACTTATCAAGGTTTACCGGGCAATGCGCAAGATTGGATTAGTGTGGTACAAGTGGGTTCAGCCGATGATGTGTATTCAAGAAATTGGACATATACCCAAAGTGCCACTGAAGGTGAATACACTGTTAAAGAACCCTTAGTCCCCGGCGAATATGAAGCCCGCTTGTATTTTGACTACCCCAAAGGTGGGATGGTCGTACAAAAGCGTCATGTTTTCCGCGTTGCAGAAGCCGCACCCAGTGAACCCGTTGTAGACGCTCAAGCCGAAGCCCTCGCAACACAGCGGGCGCAACGTATGTTAGAGATACGGGCGCAATTTATTTGCAATACTATTGGGGAAATTTCCAAAGCAGAATGTCTTAATTTATTCAGTTTTTACAACGCCACGCAAGGCGACCAATGGCGACACAATGAGGGCTGGAATCGCACCAATCGCCCTTGTCAGTGGTATGGGGTACAATGCGAGGCGGGACATGTTGTTGCCTTAAATTTGCCAAATAACGGTTTAACAGGCACTTTGCCCGATTTAAGCGCGTTTACACAATTAAAGGTATTGTGGTTGTCGAATAATAAACTAAGCGGCGAATTACCCGCCGTAGAAAAATTGACAAACCTACAAAAATTGTACTTAAATGGCAACGAATTTTCAGGCACTGTGCCTGCTTTAAACGCATTACAACAACTGCGGGCTTTGCATCTTTATGAAAACAATTTTTCTGGGGCAATTCCTGAATTATCTGCTTTAAGCCAACTGGAGACTTTTTATGGTTATAATAACCAATTTAGTGGGTTAATGCCTTCGTTAATGAATTTAACGGCTTTGCAGGAATTGGATTTGTCAATTAATCAATTAACAGGGGAATTGCCTGATTTGAGTGTTGCGCCTAATTTGCAATATCTGGGGGTAGAATTTAATCAATTATCAGGTCATTTTCCTGATTTAACCCAATCATTGGGGTTAGAATTTTTATATTTGGGAAATAATCAATTTTGTGGCGAAATTCCTAAGACACTCCCTGCCACGCATCCTTTTCTTCTTCTTAATTTAAATGCCAATGGGTTTTATAGCGATGATCCAGCGGTGATTGATTTTCTTAATGAAATAGACCCCGAATGGACAGCCACACAAGTGGCTTGTGGAGAGGAGGAAAAGGTTGAGGAGATTGTGGAAGAAGAAGCTGATGTTGAACCCAATGATGACGAGGATTCAGCAGAAACACAGGAATAATTTTTTCTTTAAGGAAATGACGTAATAATGAGGATTTAAAAGCGGTCACTTCCTATTCTTCTCATTTTTTATTTTCTGCCTTAATCGATAATTAGAAAAACTAACGATGTCAGGCTTATTGTAAGGAGTTGTGAATGGAGTTAAGCACCGAGAGAGCTGAGGTGTTTAGCACCCATCTATTTGGACAATCACATCAAGAAAAAGGTCTTTTATTGATCCATGATGGATGGGGCGTGTTGGAATATAATATGGCTTGGGCAGAGCGATTTGCACAAGCCAATTATCGGGTTGTTTTAGTGGATTTATATGATGGGCAACATCCCAATGATGTGCGAACGGTTAATTTATTAACCCGTGAATTAACGGCACAGCAAGAAACGGTGCAAAAAAAATTAGCAACTCATCTAATGGCACTAAAAAAAGAAGTGCGTAAAGTGGCTGTATTGGGTTGGGCATTTGGTGGTGTGCAGGCACAACGATTGGCGTTAAATTATCCTACCCTAATAGATGCTTTAGCGGTGTTTTATTGTCGTTTATTAATCACCAAACAACGAGTACAAGAATTGCAAGCTCCTATGTTGGCCGTTTTTGCTGAAAATGAACCCACTTGGCCAGATAAACAAGCCGATTTAGAACAGATTATGTATGAAGCGGATAAAACTTTAGTGTGTCACAGTTATCCTGCGGATGCGGGTTTTATTAATTCCAGTAGCGAAGCCTATGATAATCAAGCCTGTGAACGCGCTTGGCAGGATACACGGGCGTTTTTAGATCGTTATTTGAACCGCTTATGATTCTCTTATTTTTTCTCTTTTAAATCTGTTAAGGAATCAATCTCATGTTTGAGAATTTAACCGAACGTTTGACTAAAACATTTCGTGATTTGCGCGGATTAGGCCGCTTAACGGAAGATAATATTAAAGACGCATTGCGGGAAGTGCGCATGGCGTTATTAGAAGCGGATGTGGCCTTGCCTGTGGTGAAAGTTTTTGTCGAGCAAGTGCGGCAACGCGCCATTGGTCAAGAAGTGATTGGTACATTGACTCCGGGACAGGCATTGATTCGGGTTTTGCGCGACGAATTGACGGCTTTAATGGGAGAGCAAAATGATGGGCTTAATTTGAATGCACGGCCGCCGGTGGTCGTGTTAATGGCGGGCTTGCAAGGTTCGGGAAAAACAACCACCGTCGGTAAATTAGCCCGCTTTTTAATTGAACGGCAAAAGAAAAGCGTTTTAGTGGTGAGTTGTGACGTGTATCGGCCAGCCGCCATTCAGCAATTAGAAACGTTGGCTAACGAAGTATCGGCCACCTTTTTTCCCAGCGAGGTGCAACAACGCCCTGTCGATATTGCCACTGCGGCCATCGATCATGCACGTAAACGCTTTATTGATGTGGTTTTAGTTGATACGGCGGGTCGTTTACATATTGACGAAGAAATGATGCAAGAAATCAAGCAGTTGCATCAGGCTATTGATCCAACAGAGACTTTGTTTGTCGTCGATAGTATGACGGGACAAGATGCCGCGAATACTGCAAAAGCCTTTAATGACGCTTTGCCTTTAACGGGCGTTGTACTGACAAAAACGGATGGGGATGCGCGGGGCGGTGCAGCTTTATCCGTACGTTATATTACGGGAAAACCCATTAAATTTCTTGGGGTTGGCGAGAAAACCACCGCGTTAGAACCCTTTTATCCCGACCGTTTGGCTTCGCGGATTATCGGGCAGGGCGATGTGTTGAGCTTGATCGAGGAAGTAGAACAAAAAATTGACCGCGAAAAAGCCGATAAATTAGTCCAAAAATTAAAAAAAGGGAAAGGCTTTGATTTAGAAGATTTCCGCGAGCAATTGGTGCAAATGCGCAGTATGGGGGGATTGACCAGTTTAATGGACAAATTACCCGGTATGAATGAGATTCCGCAAGCGGTGCGTTCTCAAGTTAATGATAAAGAAATGGTGCGCATGGAAGCTATTATTAATTCTATGACTCCTCATGAACGGCAATTTCCTGATGTCATTAACGGCTCGCGTAAACGACGAATTGCCACGGGATCGGGAACGAAAATTCAGGACATTAATCGTTTGTTAAAACAATTTTCGCAAATGCAGAAAATGATGAAGCAAATGAATAAGAAAAAAGGTGGCTTAATGGGAATGATGCAAGGCATGAAAGGCCGTTTGCCGCCGGGGATGAAATTTTAATGGCAATGCGATAATTTGTCACATCAGGGTGTTATAAACGCCTCTTTTTTACCTTATTTTTTCCACATTTTAGAGACATGATGACAACACCTAAACAACGTGGTTTTTTCATGCCCGCCGAGTGGCATCCGCACAGCCATTGCCGAATGGCATGGCCGACACGAATGGCGGTTTGGTATTCAGAAGCAGGATTAAAAGCGGCTTGTCGCGCTTATGCCACCGTGGCTAAGGCTATTGCGCGTTTTGAACCCGTCACGATGCTGGTCAACGCTGATCAACAGTTGGATGCCACCGCTTTATGTGGGCCGACGGTGAAAATTTTGCTCGCCCCCCACGACGATTCTTGGCATCGAGACAGTGGCCCTACTTTTGTGATTTCTAAACAAGGCGAATTGGCCGGAGTGAATTGGCAGTTTAATAATTATGGCAATAAACCACAATTATTAGAAGAAGAATATGCCCGTGATAAAGCCTTAGCTAAATATTTATTAGAGACTTTAAATATTCCCTGTTTTGATGCGCCTTTTGTGTTAGAAGGGGGGTCTTTTCATGTCGATGGTCAAGGCACGGCTTTAGTCACAGAACAATGTTTGTTAAATCCCAATCGCAATCCTCAATTAAGCCGCGCTGAAATAGAAGCAGGATTAATGGCTTATTTAGGGGTAGAGAAAGTGATTTGGTTGGGCGAAGGCTTATTGAATGATGACACGGATGGTCATGTGGATACGATTGCTTGTTTTGTGGCACCGGGGAAGGTATTGGCCGCGATCACCGATGATCCCAATGATGTGAATTATGCCCCCTTACAAGATAATTTAGCCCGCTTAAAAGCCGCTACCGATGCGCGAGGCCGCGCTTTTGAAATTCATACGGTGTCTATTCCTCCCGCCCATTATTTGGGAGAGATGAGAATGGCGTTATCTTACGTTAATTTTTATATCGCCAATGGGGGAATTGTGATGTGCAGTTTTAATGATCCCGATTATGATCAAGCGGCTAAAAATACGATTTCCGCGTTATTTCCCGACCGCGAAGTGGTGCAAATTCCTGCCTTAGATATTTACACGGGGGGCGGTGGCGTTCACTGCATTACTCAACAACAACCTTTACCCATCGCTGATGAGGATGATTAATATGCGTGTTGTCACTGTGGCGGCTACCCAAATGGCTTGCACTTGGGATCGAGAAGAGAATATTGCTAAAGCAGAAATGTTAATTCGTTCTGCGGCTCAACAAGGCGCAAATATTATTTTAATTCAAGAGTTATTTGAAACGCCTTATTTTTGTAAAGATGTGAAAGCGGATTATTTTGATTTAGCGACTTCATTTGAAGAAAATCCTGCGGTATTGCGTTTAGGAAAATTAGCGGCGGAATTAGGTGTGGTATTGCCTGTGAGTTTTTTTGAACGTTGTCATCAGGCTTTTTATAACTCAGTGGCGATGTTCGATGCCACGGGCGAATGTTTAGGCCTTTATCGTAAAACACATATCCCAGATGGTTTGGGTTATCAAGAAAAATATTATTTTTCGCCAGGCGATACGGGCTTTAAAGTGTGGCCAACCCGTTTTGGTACGGTGGGGGTGGGGATTTGTTGGGATCAATGGTTTCCCGAAACAGCGCGGGCAATGGCGTTAATGGGCGCGGAATTGTTATTGTATCCTACGGCCATTGGTTCTGAGCCGCACGATGCCACGATTGATTCTTGTGGGCATTGGCAACGCGCCATGCAGGGACATTCGGCTTCTAATTGCATTCCAGTTATTGCTTCCAATCGCATCGGCACGGAACAAGGGGAAACCTGTGAATTGACGTTTTATGGTTCTTCTTTTATCACCGATGGCAGCGGCGCATTAGTGCAAGTGGCTGATCGAATTAATGAAACGATTTTAATGCAACAATTCGATTTAGATTTGTTACAGAAAAATCGCGCCGCATGGGGATTATTTAGAGATCGCCGCCCTGAACATTATCAGGCTATTTTGACCTTAGATGGGAAAATATAGCCCTATCCTATTCACTTTTCTCTTGTCTCCTATTTTCCCCGTCTATTCGGCGGGGAAAAACGATCTAGCCCTTGCATTTTCTCATGAAAGCATCCCATGACGTTGAAGAATTATTACACGCTTTACATCAAACGGCTTTATTTGATAGTTTGTCGCCTGATGAATTAATGCCTTTTGTTCAAACGTCGTTTAAAAAAGATTATACGGCAAAACAAATGATTTTTTATGAAGGCGATAAAGCGAATTATTTTTTTATTATTTTGTCGGGCATGGTGCGTTTATATCGCTTGACAGAAGAGGGGAAAGAAAAAGTGATTGAGTTTATTCGACCTCACGATTCTTTTGCAGAAGCCGTGGTTTTCTTAAAAGGCACTTATCCCGTGTGTGCTGAAGCCGTTGAAAACAGTGAATTATTGGCCATTTCCGCAGATACTATTTTACAAGAATTAACCCAATCTCCCACATTAGCGTTAAAATTATTGGCTAATTTAAGTCGTCGTTTGCATGTTTTTATTAAAGATATACACACCTTGAGTTTAGAAAATGCCCAGCAGCGCGTGGCAGGTTTCTTACTGGCGATGGCCGATGAAAAAACGTGTCATTTGCCTTTTAGTAAAGCCATGATTGCTTCGCGTTTGGGTTTATCGCCTGAATCTTTTTCACGGGTTTTAACGCGCTTGAAAAATGAACAGATTGTGCTGGAAAAAGCCCAGAGTTTAGAAATTATTGATTTGGAACGGCTGCGCTGTTTACAAAAAAAGGCTTTAAAAATTCCCCTTGATTCCCATTGACAAGCGGCCGGTGCAGTGCAAACTTAGACCACTCGCAGCGTGTCAGTGCGCTGTTGTATCGATTGACTTTACTGTTTTGACTTTTTTTGACTCTCAAGGAGGGGACATGTCTAAAATTATTAATCGCATCAGTTCTAATATTACTCAACCAAAATCACAAGGCGCGTCTCAAGCCATGTTGTACGCTACGGGATTGACCGAAACCGATATGAGTAAAGCCCAAGTCGGTATTTCTAGCGTGTGGTATGATGGCAATAGTTGTAATATGCACTTGATGGATTTGGCCAATCACGTTAAGGAAGGTGTGCTTGCCGCAGGAATGGTCGGAATGCGTTTTAACACCATCGGCGTAAGCGACGGCATGTCAATGGGAACATCAGGCATGAGTTATTCTCTGCAATCTCGTGATTTAATTGCAGATTCTATTGAAACGGTGATGTCGGCACAATGGTATGATGCCAATATTTCTTTACCCGGTTGCGATAAGAATATGCCCGGTTGTTTGATCGCCATGGGACGCTTAAACCGCCCTTCATTGATGATCTACGGGGGAACAATTAAGCCCGGTTATGATAAATCGAAAAAGCCTTTAGATATTGTGTCGGCTTTTCAGTCTTACGGTCAATATTTGACGGGTACGATCTCGGAAGAAGAGCGTCAAGATATTGTTCGTCATGCCTGTCCGGGTGCGGGCGCGTGTGGTGGCATGTACACGGCTAATACGATGGCTTCGATTATCGAAGCTATGGGCATGAGTTTGCCTTACAGTTCATCGATTCCCGCCACCGATCCAGAAAAAATTGCAGAATGTCATCGCGCTGGTGCCGCCATTCGTTACTTGTTAGAACATGATATTAAGCCCCGCGATATTATGACGCGCCAAGCCTTTGAAAATGCAATGGTGGTGTTAATGGCAACGGGCGGATCAACCAACGCAGTATTGCATTTGATTGCGATGGCGCGATCCGTCGGAATTCAATTGACGCTGGACGATTTTCAACAGGTCAGTGATCGCGTGCCATTTTTAGCCGATTTAAAACCCAGTGGCCGCTATGTGATGGAAGATTTGCATCGCGTGGGAGGTACGCCCGCAGTCATTCGTTACTTGTTAGAAAACGATTTGATGCACGGAGATTGTTTAACCGTGACCGGCAAAACCTTGGCTGAAAATGTGGCCGATTTGCCCGGATTCGCCCCCGGACAAGAAGTGTTTATGCCCTTATCTAAACCCATTAAATCCAGCGGACATATTCAGATTTTAAAGGGCAATCTCGCGCCCGGCGGTTCTGTGGCTAAAATTACCGGTAAAGAAGGTTTACGTTTTTCAGGCCCCGCTAAAGTTTATGATTGTGAAGAAGATATGTTACACGCCTTAGAACGACAAGACATTAAAAAAGGTGATGTAGTCGTTATCCGTTACGAAGGGCCAAAAGGCGGCCCCGGTATGCCAGAAATGTTGACTCCTACCTCAGCGATTATGGGCGCGGGTTTGGGTAATGATGTGGCGTTATTAACGGATGGTCGTTTTTCTGGGGGATCGCATGGTTTTATCGTGGGTCACATTGTGCCAGAAGCCCAAGAAGGGGGACCTATTGCGTTGATTCGTAACGGAGATGTGATCACAATTGATGTGGAAACGCACAGTTTAAGCGTGGCCTTGAGTGATGAAGAATTCGCAGCCCGCCGCGCCGCATGGCAAATGCCCCCTTATAAAGCCACACAAGGAACATTGTACCGTTATATTAAAACGGTAAAAGATGCCTCTGTCGGCTGTGTCACTGATGAATAAGTCTCTTTTTTAAATTCAAATAGTGGGGGAGGAAATATCAACTTCCTCCCCACTCCTTAACGCTTCTAAATAGAATCAGGTTGTTGTCATGACAGATGCGCCAATAACGATCATCGGTACGGGATTAGCGGGTTACACTTTAGCGCGTGAATGGCGTAAATTGAATGCCGACGCGCCGTTGCGTTTATTCACGACAGATGCGGGACATTTTTATTCCAAGCCCGTGTTATCCAATGCCTTTGCCCAGAATAAAATCCCCGAACAATTAGTGATTTCCGATGTGGCCGTCATGGCAAAACAATTGAACGCAGAAATTATTCCCCACACCGAAATCACGCGCATTGATCCAGAATCGCACCATTGTTATGCGGGGGAAGTGGCTTATGCCTACTCTCAACTGGTTTTTGCCTGCGGTGCGACGCAACGTGTTATTCCCATTGCAGGCGATGCGTCGGCCGTCATGCGCGTAAATGACTTAGACAGTTATCAGGCGTTTCGAGCGCGTTTAACGTCTTGTTCCGCGAAACGGGTGACGATTTTGGGCGCGGGTTTAATCGGTTGTGAATTTGCCAATGATTTGGCTTTAGCGGGTTATGCGGTGAGTGTGTTGGATGTGGCTCCGTATCCTCTGAGTCGGTTAATGCCCGTCGAAGCCGGTCAATTGATGCAACGCGCTTTGCAAACGCTCCCGATGACATGGCACTTGCAAACCCACGCACAACAGATTACTGCATTAGAACACGGCGCGTATTGTGTCACATTGGCCAATGGGGAAGTATTAGACACGGATGTGATTTTGTCTGCTGTCGGTTTGCAAGCCAATACCCAAGTGGCTGCTGCGGCGGGTTTAACTGTG
This sequence comes from Thioflexithrix psekupsensis, assembly GCF_002149925.1. Taxonomy (NCBI): domain Bacteria; kingdom Pseudomonadati; phylum Pseudomonadota; class Gammaproteobacteria; order Thiotrichales; genus Thioflexithrix; species Thioflexithrix psekupsensis. The sequence continues at coordinate 87,401 of NZ_MSLT01000023.1, forward strand.
AATCAAGGCATTATGACAGATGCTTATTTGCGTACGTCAGCGGCTGATATTTATGCGTTAGGTGATTGTGCGGCGGTGCAAGGGGTGGTTTTGCCTTATGTCATGCCGTTGATGCAAGGGGCTAGAGCGTTGGCGAAAACCTTACACGGTCAAGCCACCGCAGTACATTATCCCGCTATGCCTATCGCGGTAAAAACGCCTGCGTGTCCTACCGTAATCGCGCCTGTTCCCCCGTCACAAGCCCAATCAGGTACGTGGCAGATCACACACGATGCGCCTGAATCTACGACGCTCAAGGCCTTATTTCATCATCAAGATGGGTCTTTGTTGGGTTTTGTTCTCATGGGCAAAGCGGTGACGGAAAAACAAGCCTTAGTCGCTCAATTGTCTAGCGGATTGTCATAAGTTTATGATTTCATTGTGGTCACGGTTTTTTAGTACCTTACTGGTGTTATTCGGTGTGTCTACGCTGGTGTTTTTTCTGATTCACTTGGTGCCGGGAGACCCGGTACAAGCGATGTTAGGCGAGAATGCCGCGGCCGCGGATCAACAAGCCTTATTTATTGCGTTGGGTTTGGATCAGCCGTTGTGGACGCAATGGTGGCGTTTTTTTTCTAATACTTTGCAAGGTGATCTCGGCACTTCTTTATATTCAAAAGAACCCGTGACGCAGTTAATTTTAGCGCGTTTGCCAACTACTGCGCTGTTAGCGGTGGCGGGTTTAACGGTGGCGATTGTATTGGCTGTGCCGTTGGGCAGTTTAGCCGCATTACATCAAAATCGCGCATGGGACGATGTGGCCATGACGTTTGCAATGTTAGGCGTGTCGATTCCTAATTTTCTCATGGGGCCGTTGTTAATTTTAATTTTTGCGTTATGGTTGGCGTGGTTGCCGGTGAGTGGTTATGAGTCGTTGTGGTCGTTGGTTTTACCGGCTTTAACGTTGGGGACGGCATTAGCGGCGATTCTGTCGCGGATGATTCGGGCAACATTGTTAGAAGTGTTACATGAGGATTATATTCGCACCGCTTATGCCAAAGGATTAAATGCCAGACAGGTGATTTTGCGCCATGCTTTGCCGAATGCGGCCTTGCCTGTGATTACAATTTTAGGTTTGCAATTGGGGACGTTATTGGCTGGCGCGGTGATTACGGAAATGGTTTTTTCTTGGCCGGGATTGGGACAGTTGACCATTGAGGCCATTCAACGACGGGACTATCCTGTTGTACAAGGGTGTGTGTTGTTGATCAGTGCCGTTTATGTGGTGGTTAATAGTATGACAGATATGCTGTACCATTGGTTAGACCCTAGGGTGCGTTATCATGACTAATGGGCGTGGTGTTCAGTGGCGGGTGGTGTTGCCTAGTTTTATATTATTGCTCTGGGCTTTTGCGGCGATTAGCGCGCCGTGGTGGCCGCTACAGGCCACACAAATCGAGTTATCTGCGATTTTACAACCTCCGTCATGGCAGGCTTGGTTAGGGTATGATGATTTAGGTCGTCCTTTGTTGGATCGTTTGCTGATCGGTTCTCGTACTTCGTTGTTTGTTGCGCTTACCGTGATGAGTATTTCGGCCGTGATCGGTACGGCTATTGGTTTAATCAGTGCGTGGTTTGGGGGTTGGGTGGATGGGGTGGTGGTGCGTTGTATTGATATATTTTTGGCTTTTCCCGGTTTGCTGTTAGCGATTGCTTTGGCGGGGTTGCTTGGGCCGGGGATTGAAAATGTGGTGATTGCGTTATCGGTTGTGGGTTGGGTGGGTTTTGCGCGTTTGGCGCGGGCGCAAACCTTATCGTTAAAACAGCGGGATCATGTGTTGGCAGCACGGGCTTTGGGGGCGAGTTCATGGCGTATTTTACGCTGGCATATTTTGCCGTTATTGGTCAGTCCGTTGTTGGTCGAAGTGACTTTTGGTATTGCGGGTGTGGTGATTGCTGAGGCGGGTTTATCTTTTCTGGGTTTGGGGGTGCAGCCGCCTGCTGCGTCGTGGGGCAGTATGATCCGGGATGGGACGGGTTATTTATTGGTTGCGCCGCATACGGTTTTAGTTCCCGGTGTGAGTTTATTATTGGTGGTATTATCAGTGAATATGTTAGGGGATCGATTACGGGATTATTTGGACGTGCGGCAATGATAAATTATGGTTAAATTTCGATTCATTTCATTTCAATTCGCTCTCACCTTTGGGAACTCCTCATTATGCACAGAAGTGTCAATTGGCAACCGATTGAACAACATCTTAGTCGAGTGATCGGCTATTCTTTTCAACTTCAAGCCTGTTATCCAGTGGCGGGTGGTTGTATTAATAGTGCTTATCGTATTGAAAGCAATGGTCATATTTTTTTTATTAAATTAAATGAAGGGCGTTTTTTTGAGATGTTTGCCGCGGAGGCGGCGGGTTTAGCCGAATTGGCACAGCCCGGTGTGATTAAAGTGCCTATGCCGTTGTGTTGGGGAACGACTCCACAACATGCGTATTTGATTATGGATGCGTTGACCTTGCGCAGTGATAATGTGCAATCTAGCGTGCAATTAGGCCATCAATTGGCGGTTTTGCATCAAGTCACGCAAACCCAATTCGGTTGGTATCGAGATAATTATATTGGCTCTACGTTACAGATTAATACCTTAGAAAAGGATTGGATCACTTTTTGGCAAAAGCATCGTTTAGGTTATCAATTACGGTTAGCGGCAACAAATGGTTATCAAGGTTCAATTTTGCAGGGAAATGGAGAGGAATTGTTAGCGAATTTGGCGCAATTTTTTACAACTTATTCTCCGGTGCCATCGTTATTACATGGGGATTTGTGGTCGGGTAACAGTGCCACCGATACGCAGGGTTTACCGGTGATTTTTGATCCTGCGGTTTATTATGGAGACCGAGAAACTGATTTGGCCATGACGGAATTATTTAGTGGTTATTCGCCTGATTTTTATGCGGCTTATCAAGCGCGTTATCCTTTGGATGCGGGTTATTCGGTGCGTAAGCATTTATATAATCTGTATCATGTCTTAAATCATTTGAATATTTTTGGCGGAGCGTATTTGGCACAAGCGGAGCGAATGTTGTCTTTATTACTGAGTGAATTGCGTGGTTAAATTTTCTTTTATTTTTTAAAATTTTTTCTACTGATTTTATAAATAACCCATTAAGGAGCAGTGATTTTATGTCCACAACAGCGACTCAATACGAGACGGATTATAAGGCTAAATTTGGTCCGAGAGCTTATTTAAATGAGTATTTTCAGGAAGTGGATCAAACCAATCATAATGTGATGCAATTTATTGTTGAAACCACAGAAATGTATCCCGCAAAATTAGCGAATGCAACATTGTTAAATTTTGGCTGTGGCCCTGCGATTGATACCATGATCAGTTTTGCGCCGCAGTGTGCAGAAATTCACATGAGCGATTATTTAGCGGGTAATTTGGCTGAGGTGCAGCAGTGGGTTCGTCACGCGCCAGATGCGTTTCATTGGGAGATTTTTTTACGGCGAGCCTTGTCTTTGGAGAGTCATGGCACGATTCCTGACGCTGAAGTGACTCAAGCTGATCTGGAGGCGCGGGAGGCGTTAATTCGGCAGAAAATGACGCAGTTTTTAGTGGGCGATGCCGCACAAATGCACCCATTGGGAGATGCGGCTACGGCGAGTTATGATGTGGTGAGTTTATTTTTCTGTTTGGAGGCGGCGGCAACGACCATTGAGCAGTGGCGAGAAATGGTTAAAAATGTGTTTAGTTTATTAAAACCCAATGGGTTATTGGTTTGGGTGATGACGGCAAAGCAATCTAAAGCCTATTATGTGGGTGATGAATTGTTTAATATTGTTCCGCTTAAACAAAGTGATATTGAAGCCGCTTTGGAAGGGATTATTGCAGCGGATAGTTTAAAAATTCAATACTTTGATGTGGTGGAACATGAACACGTCGAAGGGGCTTATATGGTGACGGCTTTAAAAGCGGGTTAATTTTACTCTTTATAGGATGCTCAATTATGTTACATTTGGTTGTTTTAGGTGGTGGAATGTTGGGTGCCACGTTATTACATGCGGGGAGAAAACTCTATACGCAGCATCGTGAGAAAAAATCCGCCATGAAAACGGTCGATGCACCGCTTCCCTTCTCGAAAACAACCATTGAAACAGCACCGATCAGTCCTGAGAAAAAAGAAGCGGATCATTATTTTAAGATTTCGGCATTAGGGACGGGATTGGCGTTTATTGGTGAGTTTATTTACGCGCCTTTATTGATTCCTGCGGTTTCTATTGTGATGTACAGTTGTGTTCCTGTTTTTCGCAATGCTTATGAGTCGATTAAAAATAAGAAATTAAAAGCCAGTGTGGTTGATTCTATTGCGATTATTGGCACATTGTCTACTCGTTATTATTTTGCCAGTGCGTTAGCGGGATTTGTTTATTTTTCGGCGCAAAAATTATTGCTGGAAACGGAAGATCAATCTAAAAAGCAATTGTCTAATATTTTTGGAGAACAACCGCGTTTTGTCTGGTTAGTTAAAAATGGGGTAGAAATTGAAACGCCTTTTGTGGAATTAAAAGTGGGTGATGTGATTGCGATTCATGCGGGTGAACTGATTCCGATTGATGGGGTGATTATTCGAGGAAATGCTTCAGTTGATCAGCATGTTATGACGGGAGAAGCCCAGCCTGTAGAGAAAAAAGTTGGAGATTCGGTGTTGGCAGGGACTTTAGCGGTGGCTGGAGAAGTCTTTATTCAAGTGGAAAAATGTGGGGAAGAAACGGTTGCTGCTAAGATTGGTGAAATTTTGCAAAATACTGCTGATTTTCGCTTTTCTGTTGAGGCAAAAAGTGTGCAATTATCCGATAAAATGGTTATGCCAACGTTAGCCATTAGTGGCGTGGGATTATTGGCTTTAGGGCCGATTAGCAGTGTGGCTTTGGTTTCTTGTAATTTTTCTGAGGTGATTCGCGTGGTCGCGCCTATTGGCGTATTGAATTTTATTAAATTAGCCACTGAACAAGGCATGTTAATTAAAGACGGGCGTTCTTTAGAATTATTAAATGATGTGGATACGGTTGTTTTTGATAAAACAGGGACGCTCACTATTGAGCAACCCCATGTTGAAACTTTACATGTGTGGGGAATGTTCAGCGAATCAGAATTGCTATTATTCGCCGCCGCCGCAGAGTATAAACAAACCCATCCTATCGCTAAAGCGATTTTAAAAGCCGCACAAGAACGGGAGTTAATTTTACCCCGAATTGAAAACGCTAAATATGAAGTGGGTTATGGTATTAAAGTCGAGTTAGAAGATAAAACCATTCATGTGGGCAGTTATCGCTTTATGACGATGGAAATGATTGATTGTCCGATTGAAGCTGAAAATCTGCAAAGTTACAGTCATGAAAATGGTTTTTCGGTGATTTATGTGGCGGTCAATCAAGTGTTAATCGGCGCGATAGAATTGCATGCTACCGTACGTCCCGAAGCCAAAGCTGTGATTGAACAATTACAACAACGCGGTTTGGAATTGTACATTATTTCAGGTGATCACGAAAAACCCACACGATACTTGGCGCATTCGCTTGGCATTACGCATTATTTTGCAGAAACATTACCCGAAAATAAAGCCGCATTAATCGAACAATTACAAGCCAAAGGTAAATCCATTTGTTTTATTGGAGATGGCATTAATGACGCGATTGCTTTGAAAAAAGCCAATGTGTCCATTTCGTTGCAGGGGGCTTCAACCGCAGCGACGGATACGGCGGGAATTATTTTAATGGATAAAAATTTGACGCAATTGCCTTATTTATTTGAATTGGCGCATGGTTTAAATAAGAACGTTAAAAATAGTTTTGCCTCTGCGCTGGTTCCGGGGGCAATTGGTGTGGGGGGAGTGTTTTTATTACACTTTGGTATTTATAGCAGTTTAGTGCTGTATATAGCCAGTCTGGCCGCTGGAACAACCAATGCCATGTTGCCTTTGGTAACGTATCGGCAGAAAAAAGAGAAGTAAAAGCAGAAAGCAGTCACACCCTGACAAGGGATTTGTCAGGGTGTGACTTTTCGGTGGGAATGGGACAAGTTTGCTAGTTATATGCAATACATTTTTCGCACACAGAACCCACGACATTTTGATCTAAATTTGCCTGACGTAACACTTGAAATGGCTGGGATTGCCATGCGTCAAGAAATGAAACGCGATGCAAATCGCCCATGTTAAAACGGCCATCATGATCAAAACAGCATGCCGCTAAATGCCCATCGTAAGTAATATGACCTTCCGTAAATAAAGCCCAACACGGTAACGGTGGACGTAATGCGCCAACGCGGCCTTGATTCCCTGCGGTGGGGCGTGTGCCTTTTGCCCCTGAAGTCAAACCCGCTTGACCGTACAACGGCAACCAGTAATGTTCGTCCACATAAGGCAAAATCTGTGCGACAGTTTCTTGCATTCTTTCTTGCTGTTCACCGTCGTATTGAATGGACGATGCGTACACCCCACAGGAATAACCGCCGTTTTCTCTCACTTGATAGGCCGCTTTGAGATTATCAATGACTGTATAGAATTCACGGGCTTTTACGCCAGTTACTTCTTGAAATTGCTCTGGAGTGGCGTTGTTGATGGAAAATTTTAGCGAGTCTAAACCTGCCTTCATACAAGCTTCTACCCGATCAGGCGTGGCCATACGTCCGTTTGTGGTAAGAAAAACATAAGGATAGCCGATGTCCTTAGCGTATTGGATGGCTTCTGGCAGCCGTTCGTAGAGAAAAGATTCGCCTAAGTAAAACATACCCAATTCTTCCACCCCTGCCTCGCGCATTTCTTTAGCGATTCTGGTATAAAAATCCCAGTCAATGTCTTTCTTTTCGCGCAATCTAAAACTACTGGCACAGAAAAAACACTGAAAATCACAGCGCGCTGTGAGTTCAATCTTGACTGATTTAGGGACAGGTGGCACCACTTTGCGGTAGTCTTCAGGAATGAAGGTGATGCGATCAATTCTGCTGGTAATCATGACAATAAACTCTCAAATAAATAACAGATACCCTATAGAGTATACCAAAAAGATATGATTCATAGAATCCTTAATTTGTCAGAATCAGAATTTACAGACACAAAAATTTTCAAAATTTATTCTTGTAAGTCGTTTATTTTAAACAGATTTTTTATTCTTTAATTCTGAAAATCTTAAAATTCTGTAAATTCTGATTCTGACAGAAAAATTTTATGAATGACTTAATTTTGGTATAGCATCATTTTTCATCATCACCATGACATTAAGGAGGTATTGACATTCATTAAAACCGATAAACAGCAGCACTCGCCAAAATTTACCGGGTTTATGACGACAATAAAAACGACTCCCCCATCTCTCCTCCCAAGCCTCCTGATTATCTTTATCAATGCCTCCCCTAATTTTTGTTATTTGTTTCTATCAGAATCTCATAATATGCTGTTTTGCCAAAATTTCCCTATCGCAAGCCGCTAGTCCCCATCACGTTGACCACCACCAGATGAGAAAACGGCATCTTTTTTTTACAAATAAAACAGCCACTTAAAAAACGCTGCTTTCAGTGAGGCATTGATAATATGGCAACTATTTCAGCACATCCCTTGTGTGATGAGCATCATCCCGATTGGCAGGCGGGCGATGAAAGTATCCCGCTGCCCAGCTCGCCCCTTCCTCAGTTTGAAAATCACGATCAACAACGGATTGAATTCACGACTTGTTACATGTGTGCGTGTCGTTGCGGGATTAAGGTGACGCTTGAACAGGATAAAGTGAGATTTATTCAAGGAAATCCTGATCATCCGGTGAATAAAGGCGTGTTGTGCGCGAAAGGCAACGCGGGCATTATGAAACAAAATTCGCCCGCAAAATTGCAAACACCTCTGTTACGCAAACGACACGCCGAACGCGGAGAAGCTGAATTTGAAGCGATTTCTTGGGATGCCGCTTTGGATATTCTCACCACGCGCTTGCAAAAAATTCGTGACACCGATCCCAATAAACTCGCTTATTTCACCGGCCGCGATCAAATGCAAGCCTTAACCGGCTTTTGGGCTTCGCAATTCGGCACGCTCAATTGGGCAGCACATGGTGGCTTTTGCTCGGTCAATATGGCTGCGGGCGGATTATATACAATGGGTCATGCCTTTTGGGAATTTGGCGATCCCGATTGGGACAATACAAAATATTTCATGATGTGGGGCGTGGCCGAAGATCATGCGTCCAATCCCATTAAAATTGGTTTGGAAAAATTAAAACGACGCGGCGCGAAATTCGTCGGAGTCAATCCCGTGCGCACCGGTTATCAAGCGATTGCCGATGAATGGATAGCCATTCGTCCCGGTACGGATACGCTGCTGGCTTTGTCGATGATTCATGTTTTATTGAAAAATCAACAGTTTGATTGGGAATTTTTATTGCGTTATACAAATGCGGCCTATTGCGTAGTGAATACACCTAATCAAGTCGGTGATGGTTTAATTTTGCGCAATGAAGCGGGCGATCCGTTGGTATTCGATCAAACCCAGCAAACCTTTGTTAGTGGTAAACAAGTGGGCTTACAACCCGCCTTATTTGGCGAATTTACCGCACCCGACGGCCGCCCCGTGCGCACCGTAATGACGATTCTGGCCGAGAAATATTTAGATGAACAATACGCGCCAGAAAATGCCGCAAAAGGCTGTGGTGTGGCAGCGAGTACGATTGAACGCCTCGCTTTAGAAATGGCACACGTGGCATTTAAAGAAAGTATCGAATTAGAGATTGAATGGACAGATTGGGCAGGACGTAAACACGATAAATTTATCGGCCGTCCCGTTTCCATGCACGCCATGCGCGGAATTTCAGCGCATTCTAATGGGTTTCAAGCCTGTCGTGCGATTCACTTTTTACAAATTCTGTTGGGTTCTATCGACTGTCCCGGCGGTCATTTGGCAAAACCGCCTTATCCTAAGCATATTCCGCCCGCGATTAAGCCGGCCAAATCCAGTAAACCGAATACACCATTATCTGCGCCGCCGCTGGGTTTTCCCACGTCGCCTGAAGATTTAGTCATTGATGCGCAAGGCAATCCGTTGCGGATTGATAAAGCGTATTCATGGGATGCGCCGATGTCCAGCCATGGACTGATGCACATGGTGATTACCAATGCGGTCAATGGCGATCCGTATCCGATTGACACTTTAATGATGTTTATGGCGAATATGGCATGGAATTCGTCTATGAATACGGCAAATGTCATGGACATGTTACGCGCCAAACACGACAACGGAGAGTATAAAATTCCGTTTATTGTCGTTTCAGATGCGTTTCATTCGGAAATGGTGAATTATGCGGATTTGGTCTTGCCTGATACCACGTATTTAGAGCGATTTGATACGATTTCGATGTTAGATCGCCCGATTTCTGAGCCACATTCTGCGTGTGATTCGATTCGTCAGAAAATTATTGAGCCGAATCGTGAAGTCCGCTCTTGGCAAGAAGTGATGTTGGAAGTGGGGAAACGTTTAAAATTCCCCGCGCTGACTAAAGAAGACGGCACGCCTAAGTATCAGGATTATAAAGATTTTATTATTAATTATCAAAAATCGCCGGGGATTGGTTTTTTAGCGGGCTGGCGCGGTGCGAATGGCGATCAAGCCTTGTGGGGCGATCCGAATCCCAAACAATGGGAAAAATACGTCGAAAACAAGTGTTTTTTTGAATATCACTTGCCGCCTGCGATGCGTTATTACCGTTTTGCCAATCGAGATTATTTGGAATTGGCGAAAAAAGCGGCGTGGGTGGGTTCAACAGAACCAATTGTGATTGAATTGTATTCGGAGATTTTGCAAAAATTCCGTTTAGCGGGTTTAGGCTTATACGATGGCCCCATGCCGACTCGTCCCGAACACAAAGAACGTTTGGTGCGTTATTTCGATCCGCTGCCTTTCTTCTACATTCCCATTGAACAGCAACGGCAAAGTGCGGAAGAGTTCCCATTTTTTGCGATTAATCAACGCCCTATGTTTATGTATCACTCTTGGGATTCACAAAATGCGTGGCTGCGGCAAATTATGGCGCAGAACTTTTTGTATTTGAATCGGCAGCAAGGGGAAAAATTGGGAATTGCTGATTTATCATGGGTTTGGGTAGAATCGCGCACGGGTAAAATTCGCGTTCAAGTGAAATTAATGGAAGGCGTGCAAATGGATACGGTGTGGACGTGGAACGCGATTGGTAAACAAGCGGGCGCGTGGGGATTATCCAATGATGCCAATGAAGCACAAAATGGCTTTTTAATGAATCATTTAATTTCTGAATTACTGCCCACGCCCGCGGGAGAATTAGAAATTACCAATTCCGATCCAATCACGGGACAAGCCGCTTGGTATGATTTACGGGTAAAAATTTATCCTGCTTCTCCCGAAGAATCAGGTAGTTATCCGCAGTTTTCTCCGTTAAAACCATTACCAAATATGGCGACTGCGCCTGCTGTTGGCCGTTATCAAGCGCATCCTGCGGTGCATTTAAATCGTTCGTTGGGTGATATTTTGTCACGTGGCGAAAAATGATTGGTTATGACGCGATGTCAATGGACATCGTGTTGTCCTTATTTTTTGGATAGGCGTTTATCATTATGAAACTCGGTTTAGTCATTGATTTAGATGTTTGCGTGGGCTGCCATGGGTGTGCGGTGGCGTGCAAACAATGGAATACATCAGGCATGATTGGCCCCTTAACTGATTACAACCCGTATGGGCGTGATCCCAGTGGCGTGTGGTTTAATCGCATTCGACATTATGAAGTGGGCGATTTTCCCCATAATAAAACGATTAATTTCCCCATGTCGTGTATGCACTGTGAGGATGCGGATTGTGTGACAGTTTGTCCCACAGGCGCATCGTACAAGCGCAAAGAAGACGGCATTGTGTTGGTGGATCAAGATAAGTGTATGGGCTGTAATTATTGTTCATGGGCGTGTCCTTATGGCGCACGCGAGTTGGATCGGGTCGATGGCACAATGAAAAAATGTACCTTGTGTATTGATCGCATTTACGATGCGCGTTTACCCGAATCAGAGCGTAAACCTGCGTGTGTGATGACATGTCCTGCTCATGCGCGTTATTTCGGAGATTTCGACAATCCGAATTCGGAAGTGAGTCGTTTAGTGCGTGAGCGCGGCGGCCAAGGGTTAATGCCTGATTTGGGTTATCAACCCACTAATAAATATTTGCCGCCGCGTCCCACTCGGCCGATTGCGACGGATGATGTCAGAAAACCCAGTTTAGCCGCGAAGGTGAAAGATTGGGTGAATAAGATGATTACGACTTAGGAGTAAACGATTGTGCATCCTGCTTTTTCTGTGATTGTATTTACGGTGTCTGCTGGTGCGGGCTACGGTTTAATGATGTTTTTGGTGTTAGCGCATTTGTCGGGTTTCGCGGGTGCGCTGGACATTAATCGTATTTTATTATTGGGTGGTTTGGCGTTGGTGCTAATTACCATTGGTTTGATTTCTTCTACATTTCATTTGGCGAACCCTAAAAATGCGTGGCGGGCGTTTAGTCGTTTTCGCACGTCGTGGCTGTCGCGTGAAGGGGTGTTTGCAGTGTTGACGTATCCATCGATTTTGGCGTATTTGTTTTGTGTTTGGTATCACGATGGCGCGTTGACGGGTTTGGTGATAGCGACTGGTGTGGCGGCTGCCGTATTCAGTTTGATCACCGTTTTTACCACGGGCATGATTTACGCTTGTTTAAAAACGATTCGGCAATGGAATACTGCTTTAACACCAGCGAATTACATTTTATTGGGTTTAATGTTAGGTACGCTGATTTTTACGGCGATTCAAGGCGAAACGGTGTTGATGGGAGTGGCTTTGGGTGTGATTGGGATTGCGGCGTTAATGAAGGCGATTTACTTTTTTTGGATCGGCAAACCCACAGGGCCAAGTATCAACACGGCGACGGGTTTTACTCGCGGTAAAGTGCGTTTGTTGGATGTCGGCCATACAGCAGGGACATTTTTAACGGATGAATTCGGTTATCGGGTGCAATCGGCGCGTTTGGTGCAGTTGCGTTATCTGGTGTTTTTATTGGGTTTTATCGTGCCTGCGGCCTTGTTAGGATTTATTTTATGGGGACAAGGTTCTGTGTTGTTGGCTTACGTGGCGATGCTGGTATCTTTCAGCGGCGTTGTAGTAGAACGCTGGCTGTTCTTCGCCGAAGCCCGACATGTGGTTAATCTGTATTATGGGATGCAGCGGACTTAGTTAAGGATGGTTTTTTGATTTTTTTTTGGGGACACGTCTCTTTGGGGGGCGTGTCTCTAAATTTTTGGTGAGAAATGTAGTGAAAATACAGATAGGCATCTACTACATTATTTGACCACTACACAGTCTCCAAAAATGAGGTTGCCGTCGAGTATCATGCCGCTTTTACAAAAATTGATAATTGTGCAATCAAATTTATCTGAAGTGTTCACCAAGAGATTCTCATGTTCCACGAAATTTTCTACCCACATCTCGAAAAAATTCTATATTTGCCGAAAATAAAAGAATTGCAAGAATAAATTTTGAAAATTAAAAAACTCTGTCAATTCTAATTCAAACAAAAAATTTTATGAATAACTTAACGTTACTACATGCTAAGAAATGGCGAAAGGAGATTAACTTTAAAATAATAATATGGATTGATGTTTATCAGTCAAAATGATAGCATACCCGTGTAGCTTTATTGGTAATATGTAAAAAGAGGAATGAGCATTGTGATTCAGGAATTGTATGTGCATCATTTTAAATGTTTGCAGAATTTTCGCTTGGTATTAAAAGAAAAGTCGTTTTCTCTGTTACTGGGTAAAAATGGCGTAGGTAAAACAACAGTTGCCAGTGCTTTGGAAATTTTCCAAAAAATTGGCAGAGGAGTTAATCGCATAAGTCAGCTTATTTATCCAAGTGATTTTACCCATCATAATACTACTCTTCCAATGCGTTTCACATTAGAGATTTTATTAGGAGAAAAATATTATAAATATAATATTGCTTTTGAGCTTCCCGATGGATTTTCAGAGGCACGCATTTTAGAAGAAGAATTATGGTTAAATGAGAACGTTCTTTATCTTCGCAAAAATGCTGAAGTTACTCTTTATCGTGGCAATAAAGAAGCCAATTTTTTAGTCGATTGGCATTTGGTGGCTTTGCCGATTATTCAAAGTGAATTTTCACAGCAATTTCAATCATGGCTCGCTTCTATTTTAATTTTGTCACCGATTCCACCTTTAATGACAGGCAATGTAAGTAAGTCCACATTGTATCCAAATCGCCACGTGGATAATTTTGGTGAATGGCTGACAGGATTATTAATACATTATCCTGCTTCTTACACCTTAATTGATCGCTACATTAAACAAGTTATTCCTGATTTTTATGATTTACAAAATGAGCAAATCGGTAAAAATGCCAGAAATATTAATATCCAGTTTGGTCATGATAAAAGCGATTTTTCTATCGATTTTGATCAGTTATCTGATGGTGAAAAATGCTTTTTTCTCTGTGCAGCCGTCCTAGCCATGAATAAAAATATGGAATCTTTATTTTGTTTTTGGGATGAGCCAGATAATTATTTATCTATTTCAGAAATTCAACATTTCATTATAGAATTGCAGCGCAATTTTAAAGCAAAAGGACAGTTATTAATTGCTTCTCATCATACACAAACGATTGAAACTTTTCCACAAGAACATATTATTTTATTAGATAGAAAAAGTCATTTAGAACCGACATTATGGAAATGGCTTAATGAGGTTTCTGATAAACCAAAAGATTTAATTTCAGCGTTAATTCTGAATGAACTTGAATTATGAGTGTCAATAACTATCAACCTCATATTATTGTTGTTGCTGAAGATGATGCAAATCGAGACATTGCTTATGGTTTTATTGGCTCTTCTTCTATTCCTTCTTTTAATCATAGAAAAATTGCTGTTTTATCATTGAGTGATGTAGGAAAGCAAGGTTGGAAAAAGATTATTGATTGGTTTTTTGAGAAAAAATTAGAAGAAATGAGAAAGTTTCAAAAACGGATTATCATATTTTTAATTGACTTTGATAAAAAAACACAAGGAACTGAAAACCGTCTTACTTATTTTAAAAAACAAATACCAAAAGATTTACAGGAAAGAATGTTTTTACTTGGTTCTTTAAAAGAAGCTGAGGATTTAAAAAGAGAACTGGGTACAGATATTGGAGAAAATTTAGCAAAAGATTGCAAAGAAAAAACCAAAATTTATTGGGAACATTATTTATTAAAACATAATTTATCCGAACTAGAACGAATGCAACCTTTTGTTTACCCTATTCTTTTTGAATAATTTCCTAGAAATTTAAATTAATTATCCACTCCTCTCATCATGGAATCCCACCGTGTCACAACGTGAATTTCACTATACCCGTGAAGATTTTGAATTGCTTAGAAAATTGGTGAATGAACACACGGGAATTAGCCTTTCTGACCATAAGCAAGAAATGCTTTACAGTCGGTTATCGCGTCGTTTACGGGCGTTGAAACTGGACAGTTTCGCCAGTTATTATCGTTTATTACAAGGCGATTGTGGCGATGAATTAATGCAATTCATTAATGCCATGACCACCAATTTAACCGCGTTTTTCCGCGAGCCGCACCATTTTGACTATTTAAAAAATGAATTATTGCCGCGTTTAAAAACACAACACGCCATTACCCGCAAATTGCGCATTTGGTCAGCGGGCTGTGCGTCGGGAGAAGAGCCGTATTCGATTGCAATGGTGATCAAAGAAGTGATTCCGCCAGATTGGGATGTGAAAATTTTGGCGACGGATTTAGATTCTGCGGTGCTGGAAAAAGCCAAAATGGGCATTTATCTCGAAGAAAAAATAAACAATGTTCCTAAAACTTATTTAAGCCAATTTTTTAAACGCGGTACCGGCGCACAAAAAGGCAAAGTCCATATTGATCCAGAATTACAAAAAATGGTCACATTTAGACCCCTTAATTTAATCCATACGTGGCCAATGCGCGGACAATTCGACATTATTTTTTGTCGTAATGTTATTATTTATTTCGATAAAGATACCCAGACTCATTTATTTGAACGTTTCGCTAACATTCTCGTTCCCAATGGCTATTTATTCGTGGGACATTCGGAGAATTTATTTAAGCTCACAACCCGCTTTCGTTTGCTTAAACAAACCATCTATATTAAATCAGAATAAATCTAGTTTTAATATACTGAACGATACACGTCATAAAGCGACAATACCCGATTCACATAATGTCGCGTTTCTCGATAAGGTGGGATGGCATAACCGTGGCGAATCACTGCATTTTCCCCTGCATTATACCCCGCTAAAGCCAGACGTTTATCGTTTTGAAACAGCACCAATAAATCCCGTAAATAACGCGCTCCACCTTCAATATTATCTTTGGGATCGGTGCGATCTTTAACGCCATAACGCTGTGCAGTGCCTGCCATTAATTGCATTAAACCGGTCGCGCCTTTAGGTGAAACCGCATAAGGATTATAAGCCGATTCGGTGTGAATCACCGCGTGCAATAACGCCGCATCTAATTGAAAACGATTCGCCGCCTCTTGAATTAAATCCCGATATTCCGCATGACGACGGTGCAAACCTAAGCCCCGTGTCCGCGCCGTTTCTCCATCAAATAAACTGCCTTCATAAACCAAACGAAACCGATTATCATGAGGCGAATCAGAAAAGTGAATCACCCCACTATTATCCACAAATTTATAAATCCGAACCGCACTTAAATTTGACTGGCGAGAAGCGGTTAATGGCCGACTCGATTTAGTGGGAGGAATATCCGTAAAATGCACTTGTCCTTGCGCATCCACATAACGGTAAATTTCCGCGGCCATTAGAGGCAGTCCAGATAAAAATAACAGTGCGATCAATAAAATTGATATTAGATTTAATTTTAAATAATCATTACCTGTACTTTGCCAACACGAAATCATGGAAAATCCTCCTTGCCGTTATAAAAATGCCGATGTTCATATTGGATTAGTGTAAATTAATTTACGCCAATTTGCGAATGCCATCAATTCGCACCCAATCGCCCTGCACGATTGGCGGGTGCATTGTAAAATAAGGCGAATAAGCAGAAATCACTGCATCTGCTTGATCAATAAGGATTCCTGACAACACAATAAAACCACCTGCATTAATTTTACTTGCAAATGAAGCCGCTAATGCAATTAATGGCGTGGCTAAAATATTTGCCACAATGCCATCCACTTGAAGCGCAGGCAATTGCTCAGGAAAAACCGTTTCAATCGCATCGCTCACTTGGTTTTTTTCGGCATTATCCCGCGTAGCGAGAAGGGCTTGGGGATCATTATCCACTGCCCACACCTTGGCCGCGCCCAATTTAACCGCGCCAATCGCCAAAATTCCTGACCCTGAACCGTAATCAATCAGCGTTTTCCCTGCCAATTCCGGCCACGTCGCCAACCATGTCAGACAAAGAGCCGTCGTGGGATGCGTTCCCGTCCCAAAAGCAAGGCCGGGATCAAGCAACAAATAAATCGTTTCAGAATCAGTCACTTCCTGCCAACTGGGATATATCCACAACCGCTCACCAAAACACATCGGCTTAAAATCCGCCATCCAAACCCGCGTCCATTCCTGATCTTCCAACACACTAAACTCATAACGCGGCAATGGCAACGGAGCTAATTGCGCCGCTAATTGCGTCGGTAATTCATCTTGATCCACATCATCCTGCACAAATAAACCTGTCACACGAGTTTCGCGCCATAAAGGGGTAGTATTCAACGCAGGTTCATACACAGGATCATCGCCATCATCCGCACAAGTTACTGATAATGCACCAATTTCTGTTAATGCGTCAGAAATGGACTCCACCTGATCAGGATGGCTGTGTAAAGTCATTTGTAGCCAAGTCATCTTGTTTTAACACCTGAATTAAATCATGTTGCGGTAAAGTGAGTTGTGGTTTTTCTTCACGTAAAAATTTAAGCGTCACCGTGTTTTCTTGCACTTCTTGTTCACCGAGAATTAACGCCCATTTTGCGCCGCTTTTATCGGCTTTTTTAAATTGGCTTTTAAAATTCCCGCCGCCACAATGCAATAATAAACGCAATTCTGGCAGTTGTCGGCGCAATTCTTCGGCCAATAAAAAACCCGGTAATTGCGCTGAATCGCCTGCGCGAATCAAATAAATATGAGGACGAGTATCCGCGACCGTATTTTGTGAAACACGAAGTAATTCAACTAAGCGTTCTATACCCATCGCAAAACCCACCCCAGGCGTATTTTGTCCACCCAAATGAGCCACTAAACCATCATAACGCCCACCCGCACACACCGTGCCTTGCGCGCCTAACTGGTCTGTCACCCATTCAAACACCGTGCGATTGTAATAATCCAAACCGCGGACTAAACGCGGATTAACCGTAAAAACAAGGCCTGCGGCCGTTAAATAATCCTGTAATTGTGCAAAATGATCCCGTGATTCTGCGTCTAAATGATCAGCCAATTGTGGAGCCTGTGCGATTAAGGATTGCAAGGCGGGATTTTTACTGTCTAAAATCCGTAATGGATTGCTATTTAAACGGCGTTGACTGTCTTCATCTAATTGATCGTAATGATCCGATAAATAATTGACTAATTGCTCCCGATATTGCGCCCGCGCTGCATTAGAACCGAGAGAATTTAATTGTAAATGCACCTGTTCCAATCCCAACGCCTGCCAAAAACGCGCCGTCATCACAATCATTTCCGCATCAATATCAGGGCCAGCCAATCCGAAAACTTCGGCACCGATTTGATGAAATTGGCGATAACGCCCTTTTTGCGGACGTTCATGACGAAACATCGCGCCTTGATACCATAATCGCTGCGTTTGATTGTACAGCAAACCGTTTTCAATCCCCGCTCGCACACAACCGGCCGTACCTTCAGGACGCAAAGTCAAACTTTCGCCGTTACGGTCAGTAAAAGTGTACATTTCTTTTTCTACAATATCCGTCACTTCGCCAATAGAACGGGCAAATAATTCCGTTTTTTCCACAATCGGCAAACGAATTTCTTCATAACCATAACGGGTTAAAATCGTGCGCACTTCCCGTTCTAAAAACTGCCAAAAATGAATCTGTTCGGGTAATAAATCGTTCATTCCGCGAACGGCTTGAATGGTCTTAGCCAAAGATAACTCCTTATTATTCTTAAATATTCTGATTTCAGAAAAATATCAAATTAATTTACGCCATTTTGCGGCTAAAAAGGGTGCAATAGAAACAGCAACTAATGCAAGAATCATCAGATTCCCTTGCATCACATTAAAAATGCCTAACCATTCTTCAAAAGGAATCCCCATAATGATCACACCCAATAAAAATTCAAACCCCAATGTTAAAACAAACCATAACTCTCCCATTAAAAAATAATCTAACGCCCGTTTAGAACGCATAAATGGCACAACTAAAATGGCGTAAATAATAATCAAAAATGTCAAAATAAGGCCACTGATGGGCAAAGATATATCTCCCAACCAAGGCAATAACATTTTTTCCCGCAATCCCGCATTTAAAATAGCCAAACCCAATAAACCAAACCAAAACACAAAGGCTTTTACAAAAAACATAATAATATTCCTTTTAATTACGGTTTAAAAACACCACCTAAAATAGCGGAGCGTTTCGCGCCTGTGAATGGCGTTAAATCAATGGGCAAATCAGCCCAACGTTGCCACGCGAACCACGCAAAACACATCGCCTCCACCCATTGTGACGGCAAACCGTATTCAGTTGTGGATTCCAAAACAATCCCTTCAGGTAATGCGTTTTGCAATTGTCGCCACAAATTTGTATTTAAAACGCCGCCGCCACAACCCAATACCCGCGCACAATCAGGAATTTTTGAAATTTCCTGCGCAATCGATACCGCCGTTAATTCGCTCAAAGTTGCTTGTATATCAAAAGGTTGGAACGCAGACAAGGGTTTAGACAACATCATGGCGCGTTGTGCCAGCCAGTTTAAATTAAAGTAATCGCGTCCGGTGGTTTTTGGCGGCGGGTCTTGAAAATAAGGATCAGCCAACAAAATCGCCAATAAATCAGTTTGCACCGTGCCTTGAGCCGCCCACGCGCCATTTTCATCATAAGGCATACGTCGCTGCTGCCATGACCACGCATCCAACAACGCATTGGCTGGCCCCGTATCAAATCCTGACAGCGGCTGTTTACGATCTGCGGGCAAAACAGTAATATTCGCAATGCCGCCCAAATTTAACACCACTCGATTTTCCTGCGTACTTCGCAAATACGCCGCGTGCAAAGCGGGCGCAAGCGGCGCACCTTGCCCACCTGTCGCCATATCACTTTGGCGAAATTGCGCCACCACGGGAATTCCTGTGGCGTGGGCTAAACGCGCCGGGTTGCCAATTTGGCACGTATACGGCGGACGGGCTAAAGGTTGATGACAGACCGTTTGGCCGGGGTGTCCAATCGCCACCACTTGATCCGCCGCACAACAAGCATGTTGTAATAATTGTAAAACCGCATCCGCAAAACCATCCGCCGCCAATCCATCCAAGCGCGCAATTTCTGCCACATTAAGCTGATTGGGCGCGTATTGACTGACCGTTAATATCTCTTCTCGAATATTTTCCGGCCACGGACAACCTTTAGCCGCAATTAAACGCAATTGCCCCGCTTGAACCTCCACCAATACCGCATCAATACCATCGACACTTGTCCCCGACATTAGACCAATATATAAACCTGAATTCATGCCACATTAACCTTTTGCTGAAAAATCAATAGGAACAGACCATTGCTCCCGTTCACATTGACGATGGGCTAACCAATGTTGATAAAAATAACGCACAAAAACACTCACCACCGCCATCACAGGTAAAGCCAATAAAATTCCCACAATACCCCCCAATGCCCCTCCCAGATAAATCGCAAAATAAACAAAAATTTCATGTACTTTTACACTGCGGCCAATAATGCGGGGCGTTAATAATTTATGATCTACCGTTGTTCCCAAAGTAATAACCGCAATAATCGCAGGATAAATCCACAAAACATCCAATTGATGCGTCATTAAACCCAACACACAGACCAAAATCCCACCCAACGGCACGCCAATATAAGGCAATAAATTTAAATACCCCGTGACAATTCCTAATAATAACCACGGACTCCATAATGACCCCGTTTGCGCGGCTAATTGGCCAATCAAATGAAAACTTAAACCATAATAAATCGCCAATAACGTACTGACTTCAATTTGTCCACGAATTAAGCGCGAAATTGCATCACCCATTTGATTTAATAACAAATCAATTTCTTTATTCCAACTGTCTGGCGTAACATCATGTAATAATTGCCGAATCGCCATCACCGTCTGTTGCCAATCACGCAACAGAATAAACACAATCACCACAAACAGCAAGGCATATAAAATTAACTCAAACAAATTACTAAACCATTGCAAACCAAAAGAACCCAAAGAATAATGACTCAATTGCGCCGATAACCACGCCCAATCTAACGATAAATCCGTATAATCTTTTAATAATGGCGCAATTTTCTGATCATATTGCGCAGGAAAATGTTGAATTAATGTATCCAGTTGATCCGAGACTTGAGGTAATATGGTAATCAACCATTCTAACAGAATAAACGGAATCACAAAGATAAGAATAAATGACGACAAAGAACGCCCACAATGCCAACGCTCCCCCCACGCCACAATCGGACTTAGAATATAAGCCAACAAAATCGCACCCAATAATAACACCATAAACGTAGGCATTATCCACAAAGTGAATAATAACGGAATTAAAATGGCTAAAGAAAACACTACACCATATTTCAACAAAGGAGTCATTTTTTTTACTCAAAAATAAGTGATGAAAAACAGCCTGCTCAGAATCAATCCAACGAATTACAAATTTACAAAAGTACCGGTTTGTATCCATTGTTCAGATTTAAATTAGAGCTTTTTTATTAAAAACTTAAAATAAATATTTTCTTTTTTTTGCGTTTGATCTATAATTCGCATTAGGTTGCAACAAGCAACCTTTGCAGTAAAACTATATTAGCTCTAGTTATCCGTCGCCTCTCCACATCGCATAAAGGATATTAAACAATGCAAAACCAAATCGAAGCCAAACTCTCTACCCTGTCATTAACCGAATTATTAGAGGTGCAACAACGCATTAAAGGCTTAATTCATTTACGCCGCCGCTCACAACAAAAAGTCCTAGAATCGCAAATGCGAGAAATGGCACGCGCACAAGGTCTGGAATTAGAAGATGTTGTTTTACGCGACAAAGAAGGCGCACGCCGCAGCCGCAAAACCGCCAGCGCACAATATCGCAATCCCAACAATCCCTTAGAAACATGGACAGGCTTAGGCAAACGCCCCAATTGGTTAAAAGCCTACCTTGCCAACGGCGGCAGTTTGGAAACTTTGAAAATTGTGAACGCCTAATTCCTCTTTTATCCCACAAAGTTACAGGTCTCAAAATCTCTCGTCCCCAAGTGCCATTGGGGACAAGACCGCACTCCCCACAGCAGAAACCGCTCCTGCCATTGCGCTATTAAAAACAAACTCCGCTCCGTTTGCAAATCCTTCGCCTCTTCCCTCGCCTGATAAAACTCCAACGTATCTTGTTCATGGCTAATCGCTTGCAAACGCCTTTTGCTGCGATTTCCCGTGTTATGGCAAAAAAAATTCACTTTACCCCAAAAATCTCACTGAGGTACTCGCATATTTTATTAGAAAAAATTATAATTAGGTTTTACTCTTGTTAATACTTAACTGGCTTGCCCACAGGTCGTTTGCCATTGCGTGTGTCTTAATAAAAACCATGAGTGACATGACCTTACCTCCTTATTTTCACATACTGAGGTGACAGAAAGGTCAGGCTGACATGTCCATATTGATGTACCTAAGAGGGAAAACCCAATGATTCATAAAAATCTTACTGCCACTCAATTAATCGAAAAGTCATTGAGACACCATGAAACCCATTTGTCTGCCGATGGGGCGTTAATCGCCATCTCTGGCAAATTCACCGGCCGAGCCGCTAAAGACAAATATATCGTGCGTGACCCCAGCACTGAACAATTGGTCGATTGGGGTGCTGTCAATCAACCCATCACCGAAAAACAATTTCAACAACTTAAAAGCAAAGTATTGAATGTATTAGACAGCGACGAAAGTTTTTACTTAGATTTGTCTGTCGGTGCAGACCCGCGCTATGCCATGCCCCTGAGTGTGCGCACTGAACATGCTTATCAGGCGTTATTCGCATGGATCATGTTCCGCGAGCCGCTGTCCGATTATGGTCATCATGAATTACTTAAACCGTTTACCGTCTACGCAGCCCCATCGGCTCATGCGGATCCGGATGAAGATGGCACGCGCTCCGAGACCTTTATCGCCATCAATTTTGCGGCGCGAGAAGTGGTCATTGGTGGAACAAAATATTGTGGTGAAATCAAAAAATCGATTTTTACCGTGATGAATTACTACTTGCCACAAATGGGCATTATGACCATGCACGCCTCTGCCAACAGCGGCGACAATGAAGAGTCGGCAGTATTTTTCGGCTTATCCGGCACGGGTAAAACCACTTTATCTGCTGATGCCAGCCGTCATTTAATTGGGGATGATGAACACGGTTGGAGCGACAATGGCGTATTCAACTTTGAAGGCGGTTGTTATGCCAAAGCGATCAAATTATCGCCCACCGCAGAGCCTGAAATTTGGCAAGCCTGTCACACATTTGGTACATTATTGGAAAACGTAGTCACCGATGAAAACAGCCGCGTAGTCGATTTTGACTCGGATAAAATCACCGAAAACACCCGCGCCGCATACAAAATCAACAAAATCCCTAACCACCATCCCGATGGCACCGGCGGCCATCCGAAAGCGATTGTCATGTTAGCGTGCGATGCGTTTGGTGTGTTACCTCCTGTGGCCAAACTGACTCCAGAACAAGCCATGTTTTACTTTTTAAGCGGTTATACAGCCAAAGTCGCTGGCACAGAAGCCGGTGTCACTGAACCACAAACCACGTTTAGTGCCTGTTTTGGCGCGCCATTTATGGCCTTGCATCCCACTCGTTATGCGGAATTATTGGCAGAACGTATTAAAAAATACAATGCGTCCTGCTACTTAGTGAATACAGGTTGGTGGCGCGGTCCCTACGGAGTCGGTGAGCGGATGCCGATTTCGGTATCACGTCGCATTGTCAATGCCGCGATTTCAGGCGAATTGGCACAAGTTGAATTTGAAATCGATCCCATTTTCGGCTTCCAAATTCCTAAAGCCTTACCGGGTATTGACAGCAGCGTGTTAAAAATGCGCAATACTTGGCAAGATAAAGCCGCTTACGATGCCCAAGAACGTAAATTAGCTGGTATGTTCCTAGAGAACTTTAAAAAATATGCCGACAAAGTCAGCGAAGCCGTGCGCTCCGCAGGGCCTAATGTGCAGGATAAAGTGGCTTAATTTATTCTTCTGAAGATTAAGCGATTAGAGAAAATCTGACCCTTCTCATTTGGTGAGAGGGTCAGATTTTTTTTGGGATTTGTTTTCCGCACAACCCTCGCCATCAAACCCCGCAATGATCATGACTCACTGCGCAAATTCTTGCTATGATTAGCCATCAGAAACGCGATTACGCTGTACTTCTCTTGGTGAAACCATGACAACCTCTCTTGAAACCCTCATCAGCTACACGCCAACTTTGGTGCGCCGACATCTTGCGGATCAACCCGACAGCCAACCCATGCCCTCAGTAGAGCGACATTATGCGGCTCTCTTGTACACGGAAATTGCGGGGTTTGCGCGACTCACGCAAGCCATTCCCCACACCCAACCGCATCAACTCCATGAATTAGGTCAAACCCTAGATGATTATTTTGGACAATTGATCGATCACATTCACGCCCATGGCGGCGAAATTATCAAAGTCTCTGGACAGACCTTATTGGTACTGTGGCCAGTGGGAATCACGGGGCCGGATTTAAATACCGTCACTCGTCGTGCGGCGGCGTGTGCGCTGGCGTTGCACGAATGGCATGAACAACATGTTCCTGTTTTTTCGCCTTATCCGACGGAAACGCCGTTGGTTTTGCGCAGTGTGGTTGATGCGGGCAGTGTGTGGGCGGCGACGGTGGGGGGGGTACAAGGTCATTGGGAGTTTCTTGTGGCTGGCACGGCGTTGACGCATCTCCGCGCCATTCAAACCCAAGCCCGTCCCCATCAAGTCCTAATTGCACCTCATGCGTGGGAATTGATTCGTGCGTATTGTCGTGGGGAAGTGTTGGGGCATTACGTACGCTTGCAACACATTTTGCACCCGCTCACACCGCGTAGTATTCCACCCATTGAATTGTGTCCGGAAACGGAACATGCTTTACGCGGTTACATTTCTCCTATTGTATTGGCACAATTGGACACAGGTTATACGCAATGGACGGCCGAATTGCGCACGGTTAGCGTATTATTTTTAAATATCCCTGCTTTGTTTGAAACATCCACCCGCCCGCATTTGTCACAACATGCCCATGATTTGGCGATGCGAGAATGGTTGACGCAAACGCAAGATGTGTTATATGAATTACAACAGACGTTATTCCATTTTGCGGGCAATATTGTCCAATTCATGGTCAATGACAAAGGATTAGTATTAATTGCGGCGTGGGGCGTGCCGTTACACACCCATGATGACGATGCGTTACGTGCGATACGAGCTGCATTACATTTGCAAAATATTCTGCATGATCATGAATTAGAAAGCAATATTGGTGTTGCCAGCGGTCAGGTATTGTGTGGACATCGCGGTAATGCGCATCGTCGTCATTTTGACATGATGGGCGATGTGATTGATTTAGCGGCTTATTTGATGCAATTGGCTGATGATGACGTAATTTGTGATGCGGCGACTTACACCCAAACGCAGGCCTACGTGGAATTTGATACCTTGCCGCCGTTGGAATGGCGCGATCACAGTTTTGGTAGCACGCTATATCGGCCTTTGCCCAGTATTATTCCCGGTGATTTTTCGCCCGGTGATTTGATCGGACGACGACAAGCCCGCGGGCAATTAATGAGCTATCTCAAGCCGTTATTAGAAGAAAATAAAGGCAGTACGATTATTCTTGAAGGAGAAATGGGCATTGGTAAATCTCGCTTTTTGCACGATTTTGCGTTACAAGCGAGTGGTGAGGATGCTTTTTGTTTTACTGCTTACGCCCAACCGGTGAATCGTCGCACGCCTTATCATGTGTGGCGGTCGTTATTTCGGCAAATGATCCGTTTTGTTTGGCACAGCGTTGATCCCGGTGATATTGCCTTTCGTTTATTGGAATGTTTTAAATCTTCCTCATCGGCCGTGTTGCATTTTCCTTTATTAAATTCACTGTTGGCTTTTCCATTTCCTGAAAATGATTTAAGCAAACAATTACAAGGCCAATTGCGGGCTGATAATTTAAATCAATTGGTTGTGACGATTATGAGAAAAATGTTGTCACAAACCAAGCATCGTTGTGTGTTTATTATCGACGATGCGCAAGATTTAGATTCCGCATCTTGGGGATTATTTCATTCGTTACATCAAGAAAAGTTACCGTGTTTATTTATTCTCAGTTTCCGCACGCAACACACCGTTAATTTAGCATTAAGTGAAGGACAACCTTCTTATCCGGGGTTAAAAAGTTTATTCGCCCAATCGCACACCCATTATTTACATTTAAGTGCCTTATCGCAGGGAGAAATGATTGCGTTAATCTGTCAACGCTTGCATGTGCCGCATATTCCGCCGGTATTGGCGCATTTGTTTCAGGAAAAAGCCAAAGGCAATCCTTTAATCGCTGAACAATTAAGCGATATGTTGTGTGAACAAGGTGTTATTCGGGTGTTAGATGGACAGTGTTTAATGGCTTCGGGTATGGCGTATATAGACCCTGATGATTTCCCTCATGATGTCGCGTCAATTATTGCGCAACGATTAAGATCATTAACGCCTTATCATCGTTTAATTCTGCACTTGACCAGTGCGATGAATGTGCCGTTTCATGCGGAGTTATTATATATTATTTTTGTGACTTTTTTACCCGATTCAGATCGAGAAAAAGCACTGGTTCAGATGAACGAATGTTTAGTGACTTTGGAACGTTGGCATTTTTTTCAAACGGTAGAAACAGAAAGCCAAGTGTTATATCGTTTTAAACATCCTCTGATTAAAGAAATGGTGTATCAACAATTAAACGAAGTCAAAACAGAAGCCCTGCATTTGGCTTTAGCCACGTGGTACGACCGTTTGCCGGATAATGCTTTGAATGCGTTAGACGATACTTTTGCATTACGTGCATGGCATTGGGAGCAGGCGCGGTCGGTATCGCGGGCAGTTCCCTTGTTGGCGCGCTTGGCACATTACGCATTACAATGGGCGGCTTATCAAGAAACGCTGCATTTTTACCATCGTATCAATGAGTTACTCAACGATGATCCGTTGATGATTTTTCCCGCCAAACAACGCGCCCAATGGGCAAGTCAGCAAAGTGAAGCCCATGCGTTTTTGGGACAGTTAGGACAAAGTCGAGCCGCATTAGAACAGGCTTTAACGCTGCTTAAACAGCCGTTGCCGCGCACTCGTTTGGGCTTGTGGAGCAAAATGATACAACTCTCGGTTAAACAATGGTGGCGAGCGCGTCAAGGTTCTCGTTTGCCGGTGCCGGTGATGTCGGCGGAAATGCGCGATATTCATTTTCAATTGGCTGCGATTTATGAACAATTAGGGCGTTTATTATTGCAACCGAGATTGACTCATTTTAGTCTTTATTTCGATTATGATTGGCTGACGGGATGTTATGCGCGATTGCAAGTTTTACCTCACGCCGAAGCAGTTTCTGATCATGCGCATATTGCGGCTTTATTAGCGCGTAATTATGCGGGATTATGTTTGACTGCTGATACTTTGGCTTTACCTAAAATGGCGCATTTTTATCAGCAGCAAGCTTTGCGCGTGATTGATCAAAATGTACCGTTGGCGAGTATGAGTTGGGTATTTTGGTGGATTGGGGTGCATGAATTGGGACAGGGACAGTGGCGTATTAGTCAACAACGTTTTGCGCGTGCCATTGAATTATCGACGCAAATTGGTGATTTTCGTCGCCAATTAGAAAATTTAAATTTGCTCAGTTGTGCTAATTATCATCAGGGTTTATTTAAACAAAATATTCAACAATCTCAAGCGGTTTATGCGTTAGCGCGTCAGCAGGGAGATTTGCAAGCGCAAGTGTGGGGATTATGTGGGCAGGCTTTGGGTTTTTTACGCTTGGGCGAATTAGACACGGCGGTGCAATGTTTAAAAACAGTACAAGAATTACCCAGTGAAGATATTCAATTATTAGAAGCGATTCGGATTTGCGGTTTATTAACGTTAGTTTATGCCCATCAAGGGTTGCCAAAACAAGCGATTCAAATGGCCACAAAAACGGCACATTTATTAGAAAAAACGCCGCCAATGGCGATTGATTTATTAGAGAGTTATGCGAGTGTGGCGCAAATTTATTTAATGCGTTGGGAGGCGCACGATCAGCCTTATGCGGACGAGCGGGCGGCTGCGCCGTTATCGGCAAAAGAGCGTTATGCGTTTGCGCGGTTATCGCGTCGGGCGTGTGGGGTGTTGTTGCGTTATGCGCGGGTATTTCCTATTGCCAAGCCGCGGGCGTTATTGTGGCAGGGTTTACATTATTGGTTGCTGGGTCGTCATCAGCGGGCGCATACGTTGTGGAAATCTTGCATTACTCAAGCCGCACAATTGGGAATGGTCTATGAAGAAGGTTTAGCCCATTACGAATTGGCACGCCACGGGGTGGCAGGCGATTTGACCACCCGCTTACACCTTCGCCAAGCCCAACGTATTTTTACCCACCTAAACGCCCGCGATGATCTGGCACGGGTTGAACGCTTGTTGCGGTTGCAGCCGATGATTTGAGCGATTCATTAAAAGCGTTCAGAATTTTTACTTTTCTACCGCCCCCTACCCCTCGGGGGAAAGAGAGATGAGATTATTTTGGTTTAGGTACTTATCATGAATCTTGAGCAACATGTTTTTTTTATTAAACAGCATTTACTGGATCGCGGTGGTTATACGGTTGCGGCTAAAGAGTGTATTGAAATTATTGAACACGCTTTTCGTCAATTGTTGCTGCGTCATTTTGGGAGTTTAGACGAAAATACGCAGAAAAAAATCCGTGATTTGGAAAAGCAAACCGCAAAAGGCGGCCGCGGTAAAAGTATCCAGGATTTTACGCTAGGGCAATTGCTGGGCATTATTCGGGACAGTGATTTTATTAATGCGTGGGGTAAGGCGAAAAATAAGGATTTTCTCAGCATTCGTTTGTTAAATTTTGATGAATTGACCAAGTTACGCAATCCGCTTATTCATGAGGGAAAACAAGCCACACCCGAACAAGCACAGTTTTTATATTATAGCTTGCAATTGTTAATTGAAAGTTTTGGCATTAAAAATTTAGAAAAAGGCAGTGAATTAAATATAGAAACTTTGCCTCATTTGGTAAAATTAGATAATCCTTACAGAGGGTTAGAATCTTTTCGTCAAGCCCATGCTCAACAATTTTTCGGGCGAGATAAAGAAATTGAAGCCTTAAAAGCATGGGTAATGCAGCGTTCATTTGTGGCGGTGATTGGCAATAGTGGCAGTGGTAAATCTTCTTTGGTTTTTGCGGGATTGATTCCCAAATTAAACGATTGGCTTATTGTGGAATGTCGTCCCCAAGATCGGGCTGTTTATCAATTGGCTGCGGCGTTAATAGACGGCTTGTATCAAACAGAAATAAATCAAGTGGCGCGTTTCAGTGAAATTAGAACGCTGACGACAGAATTGGCTAAGGATGCCACGCTAATACAAGATGTGCTTGTTCGTATTCGCACACAACACGCGCAAAGCAAGCGTTTTTTGGTGGCGATAGACCAATTTGAAGAATTGTACACGCTCAATTCTCCCACTGAACAACATCAGTTTATCGCGTTGTTGTTGCAAATGGTGCAGTCTTCACAGCCGCTTTGTGTGTTGATTACGTTGCGGGCAGATTTTTTGACTGCGGTGCTGAATCACAATGAATTTGCCAAGTTATTTGATACAGACCGTCATAAGTTATTGGGGAATTTGGGCAATGATGAATTGTTAGCAGCCATCACGCAACCTCTGACGGCACAAGGTTTACGTTTTGAAGAGGAGTTGCCACAACGGATTATGCGCGAATTGGGGGGTACGTCGGGACAATTGCCGCTGTTGCAATTCACATTGCAGCAATTGTGGGAACAGCGCACGGGTGAGCTGTTGTCTCATTTGAGTTATGAAAACCTTGGCGGGGTAAGTCTCGCATTAGCGCGTCATGCCGATGCGATTTATCAAGGCTTTAGTGAGGAAGGGCAGTTAGAAATACGTTGTTTGTTTATCCAATTGGTGCAACCGGGGGAAGGCACGGAAGACACGCGCAAAGTGGCCGAGTTAAGCCAGTTTGATAAAGCGGCTCAACAAGCGGTTATTCGCCGTTTAGCGGATGCGCGGCTGTTGGTCACCAGTGAACACAATGTGGAAGTGACGCATGAGGCGTTGATTCGTTACTGGAAACCCGTGCGCGATTGGATGCAGGAAGATCGCCCGTTTCGTGTCTGGCAGGAAGGTTTACAACGCTATTTGCAGGACAATACGCTGTTATCAGGCGCAGCCTTAGCCACCGCACAAGAGTGGTTAGAAAAACGCCCCGAAGAAATCCGCAGCGATGAGCGGGCGTTGATTGAGCGTAGTGTGGAGAAGATTGCGCAGGATCAAGCGGAGAAAGAACGTCAAACACGCTTGCTCAAAGAGCATTTGGATAAGGCTTTAATTACCCAATCGCTGTTTTTAGCTGATTTAGCGCGGCAGGCGATGGAAAACGATAAACCTGCTACTGCGATGCGTTTAGCTTTAGAAGCCTTGTCTGAATATTCAGAGACTTATCCAAATCGTCCCTTTGTTGCACATGCGTATAATTGGCTGTCACGCGGCATCAATCGGCAATTTCAAGGGACTTTTGAGCATGAAACTAGTGTAAGTCATGCTGTTTTCAGTCCTGATGGGACGCGACTTTTGACCACATCAGGTATGCAGGCTTTCGTATGGGATATGAAAACGGGTCAGCTATTACTCACCTTGCAAGGGCATTCAGATAGTGTGAACTCAGCCGCCTACAGTCCCGATGGCACGCGGATTGTCACTGCTTCTCGGGATGCTACTGCCCGCGTGTGGGATGCACTGACGGGGAGGGAAATATGCACTTTGCAAGGGCATGAAAGTTATGTGAAATCAGCCATCTACAGCCCCGATGGCACGCGGATTGTCACCACTGCAAGCTATGATAAAACCGCCCACGTATGGGATGCGCTAACAGGGCAGGAAATACTGACTTTGCAAGGGCATGAAGGTTGGGTTGATTCAGCCGTCTATAGTCCCAATGGCACGCGGATTGTTACCGTCTCTTTAGATTACACTGCCCACGTGTGGGATGCGCTAACAGGACAGGAAATACTGACTTTGCGAGGGCATGAAAGAGCAGTGACCTCAGCTGCCTACAGTCCTGATGGCACGCGGATTGTCACCGCCTCTATGGATAAAACCGCCCGCGTGTGGGATGCGCTAACAGGGCAGGAAATACTGATTTTGCGAGGGCATGAAGGTTGGGTTAATTCAGCCACCTACAGTCCCGATGGCAGGCAGATTGTCACTGCTTCAGGTGGCTGGAAGGATGGTGAAGACGGTGGCTGGGAGGATAGTAAAGACAATACTAGCCGCGTGTGGGATGCACAAACGGGGCAGGAAATACTGACTTTGCAAGGGCATGAAGGTTATGTATACTCAGCCGTCTACAGTCCGGATGGCACGCGGATTGTCACCGCGTCTCAGGATGCTACTGCCCGCGTGTGGGATGCGCAAACGGGGCAGGAGATACGCACCTTGCGAGGGCATGAAGGTTGTGTATACTCTGCCGTCTATAGTCCCGATGGCACGCGGATTGTCACTGCGTCAAGTGATAAACCGCCCGCGTGTGGGATGTGCAGACGGGACAGGCGATTCTCACCTTGCAAGGGCATTCAGATGATGTGAACTCAGCCGCTTACAGTCCCGATGGCACGCGGATTGTCACCGCTTCGGATGATAAAACCGCCCGCGTGTGGGATGCGCAGACGGGGCAGGCGATTCGCACCTTGCAAGGGCATTCAGAAAGTGTGAACTCAGCCGCCTACAGTCCCGATGGCACACGGATTGTCACCGCTTCTTGGGATAACACCGCCCGCGTGTGGGATGCGCAGACGGGGCAGGCGATTCGCACCTTGCAAGGGCATACAGATGGTGTGAACTCAGCCGACTACAGTCCCGATGGCACACGGATTGTCACCGCTTCTTGGGATAAAACCGCCCGCGTGTGGGATGCGCTGACAGGGCAGGAGATGCGCACCTTGCAAGGGCATTCAGATGGTGTGAACTCAGCCGCCTACAGTCCCGATGGCACGCGGATTGTCACCGCTTCTTGGGATAAAACCGCCCGCGTGTGGGATGCGCTGACAGGGCAGGAGATGCGCACCTTGCAAGGGCATTCAGATGGTGTGAACTCAGCCGCCTACAGTCCCGATGGCACGCGGATTGTCACCGCCCGCGTGTGGGATGCGCAGACGGGGGAGCAGTTAGCGATTTTGCCGCATGAAGATGAGCTACGTTCAGCCCGCTTCAGCCCTGATGGCTTGCAGATTGTCACCGCGTCAGATGATAAAACCGCCCGCATTTGGCTTTCTTTCCCTTCTGCGTCTGCAATGGCCGAACATGCGAAAAAAATCCTCCCGCCACGCATTTCAGATGACCCCCGCGACGCAAACATCCCCAATTGGCGACTAACCTGTGCGGAACGGGAGCGGTATTTTTTGGAGGAGGTGGAGAGATGCAAGAAGCAGGATTGATAGAATTTAAGAATTTTCAGCATGAAGTGAACACAGCATGAAACCCATTGTTTATCTTGAATCCTCCGTTATCAGCTACCTGACCGCTAGACCGAGTCGTGATGTGGTGATTGCCGGGCGGCAAGCGATTACGTTGGATTGGTGGGAAAACCAGCGGCAGCGTTTCGAGTTGCGAGTTTCCGTGCTGGTGGAAGAAGAAATCAGTCAGGGCAATGCTGAAGCCGCGCAACGCCGTTTAGAGTTAATTCAGGACATCCCCAATCTGATGATTTCCGACGCAGCGACAGAACTGGCTGAATTGCTGATACAACAAGGCGCGGTTCCCGAAGGCAGCGAAGAAGATGCTTTGCACATTGCCATTGCTGCCGCGCAAGGCGTGGATTATTTGCTCACTTGGAATTTCAAGCACATTAACAACGCGACAACCCGCACCCTCATCGCCAAAACCGTTGAATCTTATGGCTTCGCCTGCCCGTTGCTGTGTTCCCCCGAAGAATTAGGAGCTTTGACATGATAACCGACCCCATCGTAGAAGAAATAAGGCATTTCCGCACACTACATACGGAAAAATACCGTCACGACCTCAAACGCATTGTCAGTGCCTTGCGTGAAAAGGAACGATCATCAAAACGCCCTTTGCTCAATCCAGGGCCGAAGGCGATTACAAATTAAATGACTTTCCGCTATGTAGGCTATTTTGTTGAATGGGAGTGTGGTGCGGATTTGTCAGCAGATACCATTGAAGCACACTGGCAGTTATTAACACATACAAACGATTTTTGTGAACATACCCAATTGACTAACTGACTTGTGCGGAACGGGCGCGGTATTTTTTGGAGGAGGTGGCGCGGTGTAAAGAATAGCGGGGTATGATTGATAAAATTCTAAATACCTTTACTCCCTTTTAAAGCAGAGAAATAAGCACACAAATGAATTGTTAAATGCCATCTCTGCCGTAATGGTTTTCTTTACCTATATTTCCTCTCCCAAATAAGCCGCAATAACCGCAGGATTTTCTCGGATAGATTGCGGGTTTCCTTCCGCGATTTTACGCCCATAATCTAACACCACAATATGATCCGAAATATCCATCACAACCCGCATATCATGTTCAATTAATAAAATGCCCACTTCATGTTCTTTTTTAATAAACAATAACAACTGACTTAATGCCGCTGATTCGGCAGGATTTAACCCCGCGGCAGGTTCATCTAAACACAATAACGCAGGTTGAGTACACATGGCGCGAGCAATTTCCAATTTACGCTGTGCGCCATAAGGCAAATTACCCGCCGCCACATCGGCATAAGACAATAAATCAATTTGCGTCAACCAATAACGCGCCAATTCCACCGCATTATGCTCGGCTTGACGAAAGGCTTTTAAACCCAATAAGCCAAAAAGACTATAACCCGAAGCGCGCATTAAACGATGATGTTGCGCCACCATTAAATTTTCTAACACAGACATACCGGGAAATAAACGAATATTTTGAAATGTCCGCGCCACCGCTGCTTTTTGCGCAATTTGAAAGCCGCGCATTCGTTCTAATAAAAATGTTTTTTCCGAATGCAATAAAGACAAACGCCCAGAAGTCGGCACATAAAAACCCGTTAAACAATTAAACACCGTTGTTTTTCCCGCGCCATTGGGGCCAATAATGGCCGTAATGGCTTTTTTACGCGCCACAAAAGACACATCATCTACGGCAATTAAACCGCTAAAAGCCATTGTCAAATGCTCTACTTTTAATAAAACATGCTCTTGAATTTCGCTCATCATTTCGTCTCCGATAACGGCGTGATTTGATGATGATGTGGATAAAGTCGAATGGTTGGTTCTCGATGTGCCAATAAGCCGCGAGGTCGCCAAACCATAATAGCCACCATTCCCGCGCCAAAAGCCACCATTCGATATTCAGCTAAACCGCGGAATAACTCCGTTGCACCAATTAACAATACCGCTGCAATCACCACTCCCATTTGCCGCCCCATTCCACCTAAAACCACAATGGCTAAAATAATGGCCGATTCAATAAAAGTAAAACTTTCTGGACTCACAAAACCTTGTCGCGTGGCAAAAAAAGCCCCAGCAAAGCCCCCAAACATCGCCCCAATACCAAACGCCGTTAATTTAGTATTGACAGGATTAATGCCCAAAGATCGACACGCAATTTCATCTTCTCGCAACGCCTCCCAAGCGCGACCAATCGGTAATTTACGAATGCGCAAGGTAAAAAAATTGGTCATTAAAGCAAGAATTAAAATCACATAATAAAGAAAAATAAGACGGTGCATCACGTCAAAATCTAAACCAAAAAAACTATGAAAAGTATGCCCACCATCAGAAGCAGTACGGCTAAATTCTAAACCAAAAAAAGTAGGGCGTGGAATATTAGAAATGCCATTTGGCCCTCCGGTGAAAGTGTACCAATTGAGCAAAATAATGCGAATAATTTCCCCTAATCCTAACGTCACAATCGCCAAATAATCCCCCCGCAAGCGCAACACCGGATAACCCAATAAAACCCCCAAACTCGCCCCCAATAAACCCGCAATTGGTAAGGCCATCCAAAACGTCCAATCAAAGTGCATCGCTAATAACGCAAAAGAATAAGCCCCCATCGCATAAAAAGCCACATAACCTAAATCCAATAATCCCGCTAAACCCACCACAATATTTAAACCCCAACCCAACATAATATACGTTAAAACTAAAACTGCAATATCTAAGTAATAGCGGCTGGCCAAAGGCGATAATGGAAAGAGTAACGCCACAATAATTAACACCAGACCTAATATAAAATGGGTACGATGCCAAAATTGCGGCGTAAGGGACAAGCGAGGAAAATAAGAATGTTCAGGGGAAGAAAGGGGATGTTGCAAACGTTGCCACTGCCAATAGGTGGCGAGTAAAAAGCGACCTAAAAACACAATTACCATCGCGGTAATAACCCATTGCCAGCGCAATTCAAAACTTAATCCACCCATTTGTTGTGCGGTGCGCACACCAAAAATTAAAAAGGTTAAACCTAGCGTTAATAAAGCCGCTAAAAAGGCTTGTTTTAATGATTCAAAATAATCAATTTGTTTTAATACCATCCCGATCATTAGACTTTCTCCACTTCGGGCTTGCCCAATAAACCTGTTGGACGGAAAATTAAGACTAATACCAGAATAGAAAATGCCGCCACATCTTTATATTCTACCGTAAAATAAGCCGACCAAAATACTTCTATTAATCCAATCAATAATCCCCCTAACATCGCCCCCGGTAAAGAACCAATCCCACCCAATACCGCCGCCGTAAATGCCTTAATTCCCGCTAAGAAACCAATAAAGAAATCAATCACACCATAGTAAAGTAAAAACATCATTCCCGCCACCGAAGCCAACGCCGCCCCCATAACAAAAGTGAGTGAGATAGTTTTATCGACATTAATGCCTAATAACGCGGCCATTTTTCTATCTTGCTCACAAGCACGCTGTTCTCGTCCCAATTTAGTTTTACTGATTAATAAAGAAAACGCGGTCATTAATACAATAGTTAAAACCACAATTAAAATTTGTAAATAACTTAATACCACAGTATAATCTTGCTTCTGCATTAAGATAAATCCACCTTCAATCACAGGCGGTAAAGGTTTCACTTGTGCGCCTTGTAATAACTGCACATAATTTTGTAAAAAAATAGACATGCCAATCGCTGAAATTAAAGGCGCAAGCCGAAATGAACCCCGTAACGGTCGATAAGCCAAACGCTCCACCGTCCAACCATAAGTCGCCGTTAATAACATGCCAACAATTAACACAATGAATAACGCCAAAGGAATCCAAGTCATTCCCAATGCACCTAAAATTAAAAAAACAATCAGCGCGTGAAATGCACCCATCATAAAAATTTCACCATGCGCAAAATTAATCATACCAATAATGCCATAAACCATTGAATAACCAATGGCAATTAATCCATAAATCGCCCCTAGCGTAATGCCATTAATCAATTGTTGAATAAAGTATTCCATAGTCATTTATCACCGATGGTTTATGCAGCCAGCAAAATTAAAACAAGATTAAAGACACTGGCTGGGTTAATAAATTGTTATCTCGCAGATTCAAATCGCTGTTAAGCATAAAAAATAACGAGACAAAAGGCAAATAAAAATCATCACCCGATGACCGCTTATTGTTTTACACTGATTATTCTCAAGCGAAAATAGGAAAAATAAAATGGAAATTAGACATTATCAAGAATCCGATTGGCCGCAAATGTGGGCAATGATGCAACCTGTGTTTGCCGCGGGAGAAACTTATGCTTATCCGCAAAATATCACCGAGCAGGAATTGCGGCATTTATGGCTGGAATTGGCACAAGCCACTTATGTCGCGTGTAATGAGCAAGGAGAGGTGATTGGCACTTATTATTTAAAAGCCAATCAAATTGGTTTGGGCGCGCACGTGGCAAATTCTGGCTATGTCGTGGCAGAAAAAGCGCGAGGACAAGGCGTAGCAAACGCATTGTGTCAGCATTCGCAACAAATGGCTCTGGCCGCCGGATTTAAAGCCATGCAATATAATTTTGTGGTATCTACCAATAAAATTGCCGTGGGGATTTGGCAAAAGAATGGTTTTAAAATTGCGGGTGTTTTGGATAGGGCATTTAAATTGAGAAACGAGACTTATGTGGATATTTATGTGATGTATAAATGGCTGGCGAATGATTGACCTTAATGACAAGGTTCATTGGTGTTTAATGCTGAGTGGATGACTGTAAAAATTCATCCATCGCTTGATTGGCGAGTGCGTCGGCGATGTCATTTTCTCGATGTCCCTGATGTCCGCGCACCCAGCACCATTCGACGTGATGCCGTTGCGCAGCCGCATGTAAACGTTGCCACAAATCGACATTCATGATCGGCCGACTTTTACGCAGCCAATTGACTCGAATCCAATCGTGTATCCATTCGGTGATGCCTTGTTGTACATATTTGGAGTCTGTGGTGAGGCGCACGGTGCAAGGTCGTGTTAATTTTTCTAAGGCCATAATGGCAGCCATTAATTCCATACGATTATTGGTGGTGTGCGCTTCTGCACCGTAAAACCGTTTTTCCACCGCGCCATAACGAAGTAGCACACCCCAACCGCCCACACCGGGATTACCACGGCAACCGCCATCGGTAAAGGCTTCGACGATTTTTGGTTGATTTTCTTGGCTCATCTACGATTCTCGATTCATGCCGACCATGCCCGAAGTCACCAACACGGGTTGCTGTTGCCAACGGGGACGAATCAGGGTTAAAGGTAACACTCTTTTGCACGCCACTAACACGTAAATTGCGCCCATTGTGGGCAGCCAACGCTCTCCCCATTGATCCAGTTGCTGCGCCGTACGAATAAAATGTTGTCGTTGCAACGGCAAAGAGAAAAAAAAGGTACGCTGCGTCACCACATCCAGTCCTAATAAAGCTAACCAGTCCTTAATACGCAAAATCGGCAAAAAACGCCCACACCACGGGGCAACTTCTCTTTTTAACAAAAACCAATGCCACAATCCCCATAAACTCAATGGGTTAAAACCTAAAATAATCACGTGTCCTTCAGGAATCAATACCCGCTGCACTTCGCGTAACACTTCATGCGGATGATCTTCAAAATCCAAAATATGCGGCAATACCACCACATCCACGCTGTCATTGGCAAACGGCAAAGCCGTCGCATGCGCGTAAACACAAGGCGACGGCGTGTCTAAAGATCGGCTCAATATCCACTTGTGGCGAATACGGCTACTTTCTAATAATTGCCCCTGTCCAATGCTGCCAATTTGTACTAAATGAAAACCAAATAATTGCGGTAATAACGTGGATAAATTCTGCGTTTCCACCCGCAATATTCGTTGTCCTAATGGGGTTTCAAACCACGCATCAAGTTGGGCGGTACGGGTTGCCACAAGTGGTTAAGTCCTTGTTAAAAAGGCATTTTAAAGCCGCTGGGTAAATCAAGTCCTCCCGTCAAACCGGACAGCTTCTCTTGATTGGCTTTTTCAATTTTACGCACGGCATCATTGACCGCAGCGGCCATCAAATCTTCTAACATTTCTTTGTCATCGCCCATCAGAGACGCATCTATCGCAACACGTCGCACATCATGCCGCCCCGTCATCACGACTTGCACCAAACCGCCACCCGCTTCGCCAGTGACTTCCATGTTGGCTAATTCTTCCTGCATTTTCTGCATATTTTCTTGCATTTTTTGCGCTTGTTTCATCAAGCCAGATAAGCCACCTTTCATCTGTAGATTTTCCTTAAAGTTGAGATGTTGAGAATTAAAAATTAAATTAACGGGTTAGTTTTTCGGTCAACAAGGCAAATTCTTGTTTCATTTGCGTGTTATCAAATACCAGTAATTCAGGCACTTCAATGGTCAATAGCAAGCCAAACGCATCTTGACTGGTGCGCAACAAATTCACCAATTCACCGCTGAGGGTGACTGTTTGTAGTGTGTTTTGTGCCACAGCGAGATCAGCTTGTGTTTTGGCATAAGCGTGCTGCATTTTAGCATGTTGTTCTTGTAAATGTTGACGATACAAACCAGAGGCTTTTAACGTCAACTCTTGCGCATTGAGATTTGCGCTTAAATGCGGATGTCGTTGCGGGTCAGCGGTGCGTAGTAGTTGTTCGGTTTCTTTGCGCACGGCTTGCACGTCGCTGGCAATTCGCTCAATGGCGGGTAAATAATCTTGTTCTACTTTGGTCATGAATTGCTGCTGCATGTGCAGTAGCACTTTGAGTAAAACAGTGTACATGGCGTAGTAACGACGGGTAATGTCTAAATTTTCACCGCTTTCTTCGGTCAAAATCATGAGTTGTTCACTCATTTGTCGCACATTAGCATAGACGATACTGCTTTGAATAATATCATCTCCCACCACGCTGGACATGAGTAAATCCAATTGTTCTTGGGTTAAACGCACGCCAATGCGTTCTAAGCTCTGGATAAATAAGGTTTTTAGTTGATCAATCTCCTGTTGATAACGGCGAATATCGGCTTCTAAGGCTTGGATTTTCTGATCAAAACCTTCTACCGTCGTTTTCCACTTGGATTGCGTGGGCGCGCTGATTTTTTCTTGGCGATACTGTGCAATTTGGCTGTTGGCTTTGGCGATGGCTTCGTTGAGCGCGTGGATTTTGGTGCGAATCTGGTTGGTTTCAGAAATGCCTAAAATCTCCACCGCCTCGTCTAACAACGCATTAATTGATTGTTGTTGCTGGGCTTGATCGCGGCTAAACCATGATTTTTCTGGTAAAAGGGTTTGTTCTGCTTGTAATTTGTCAATTTCGCTGAGGGTGGGTGTGATTTTTTTCCATACTTCGGCAAATTCAGGGTTATCTTGTTGTTCGCTAAGTGTACCAAGCAGTTGGCGTGAGCTGTCCCACCATTGGCCGGTGACTTCTTTGGATTGTTGCCACCATTGTCCGACTTGTTGTAGGGTTGTGGTATCGTTGTTGGCTGCGGGGGCGGGGTCTTGTGGGTTTTGTGTTTCTTGTGCCATTACGCCAGAGGCCGGCCAGCCCAATACAACACATAAGGCGTAGCGCAGTAATCGGGTAGAATGTGCTTGAAATTTCTGTGTCATGTCAATTCTCCAGTTCATCAAGAGGCTAACGAGGTGAAAAGGGCTTGGTTCGTATTTAGGGCTAAATTTAGGGCTGACAACGGTTTTTATTGCGATTATGATGAGAATTTTACTGTGCCTATTATGAATACACAATGACTTTACTCAGCCTCGCCCATGTCACGTGCCAATACGCACAACATGTTGTTTTTGAAAACCTTAGCTTTGACATTGCTGCCGGTGAATTAATTTGTCTGCTTGGCCCCAGCGGTTGTGGCAAAACCACGGCATTACGGGCTATTGCGGGTTTTGAACCGATTACGCAAGGCATTATCCGTTTACAAGATCGCATTCTTTCTAAACCCCAGCAGATGTTAGCTCCAGAACAGCGTCAGATTGGGATGGTGTTTCAAGATTATGCCTTATTTCCTCATTTAACGGTATTGGATAATGTGCGTTTTGGATTACGCACGCTTCCGCGAGCGGAGCGGTTAGCGCGAGCGCGGCATTTTCTAGCTGTGGTGGGTTTATCCGATTATGCCCAACGTTATCCCCATGAATTATCAGGCGGCCAGCAGCAACGGGTGGCTTTGGCGCGGGCTTTAGCTCCACAGCCGGCGATGTTATTGTTAGATGAGCCTTTTTCTAATTTGGATGTTGATCTGCGGGAGCGTTTAAGTGTAGAAGTGCGCGATATTTTGAAAAATCAAGGCATTACTGCATTATTAGTCACCCATGATCAACACGAAGCCTTTGCGTTAAGCGATAAAATTGGCGTGATGTCGGCCGGGCAAATTGTGCAATGGGATACGGCATTTACCATTTATCATCATCCAGCTAATCGTTTTGTGGCTAATTTTATTGGGCAAAGTGCTTTGATTCGCGGGCAACGTTTACCCAATGGTCGGGTCATGACGGAATTGGGTGAAATTACGGTGGCCGCCGTAGAAAATACGTGTAACGGTCAATGGTTGGATGTGTTAATTCGCCCGGATGATGTGGTGATTGATCCGCACGGTTCGCTGCACGCTTCCATTGAACAACGGGCTTTTAAAGGTGCAGATACGCTTTATACGCTGCGTTTGCCCAGTGGAGATCGGGTTTATTGTTTATTACCGAGCCAGCCGCATTATGCGTTAAATGAGGTGCTAACGCTTCGTTTGGTTGATCGTGAATGGGTGGCTTTTGCTGTGGATTAAATGGATATGATGAAAATATTAGTGAGTAATGATGATGGTTATTTGTCACCGGGGCTGCATTGTTTAGTCACCATGCTGAAAAAACGCGCTGAGGTGACGGTAGTCGCGCCTGACCGCAATCGCAGTGGTGCCAGTAATTCTTTAACTTTGGAATCTCCGTTGCGGGCTTCTACGGCGGACAATGGTTTTATTTACGTGGATGGCACGCCGACGGATTGTGTGCATTTGGCGTTGACGGGATTGTTACGCGAATTACCAGACATGGTGATTTCGGGTATCAATATGGGTGCGAATATGGGCGATGATGTGTTGTATTCGGGAACGGTGGCCGCGGCAATGGAAGGGCGATCTTTGGGGTTGCCGGCGATTGCGGTTTCTTTAGCGGGTTATCCGGGGGAACATTTTGATACGGCTGCACAAGCGATTGATATGATTTTGGATCGGTTGACGATGCGGCAGTTGGTGTTGCCTGTTAATACGATTTTAAATGTCAATGTTCCCGATTGTCCTTGGGATAAGGTGGCGGGGTTTCAGGTGACTCGTTTGGGGTCTCGCCATCGTGCCGAAGCGGTGATCAAAGCCAAAGACCCTCGTGGCCGCGATATTTATTGGGTCGGCGCACCCGGCGGAGAACAAGACGCAGGAACAGGCACTGATTTTTATGCGTTGCGTCATGGTTATATTTCAATGACTCCGTTGCACGTGGATTTAACCAGTTATCAGGCGATGGAATTGGTTAATACGTGGTTAAACGCGGAGTAGTTCTGTCTATTTTCTCCGATTCAAGGCGTAAATCTCTTTACTTTACCCCTTATTTTTCTTATAGTTCTATAAAACCAAAGTTCACTGTCCTATTACCTTTGTTTTGTTATTCAATGCAATGGTAATAGGAGTCGTTGCTTAATATTCCATATTTATCTTTCTATTTAAGTCATTCATTACGCTGAGTAGTGCGGTGTGGGTTTGTTTTTAATTTTTGTTTGTTATTGGTCGGGGGGGTTATGGAGTCTATAAAAAAATACGTTTTGTTGCTGCTGTTGTGGGGATATGGTACGGGGACGTGGGCTATTGTGGCTGATCCGCTTGATTCTGTGCAATGGCCAACCATGTATCGGGCATTTTTAAGCGGTCATCCCGTGCAGTTTGATGATCGCATTCAGGTTTTTTCCCCAGAAAGTGCGGAAAATTCTCTGCGTGTACCCATTGCCATACGCATGACGGGCATAGAAAAAATTGAAAAAATATTGGTTTTAGCGGATTTTAACCCTTTACCCAAGGTTTTAGAATTTTTCCCACAGCAGGCCTTACCGTTTCTGGCTTTTGATATTAAATTGCAACAAGCCAGTCCCATACGTGTTGCGGTGTTGAGTGAAGGCACTTGGTATGTTGGCGGACGTTGGATTGACGCGGCTGGCGGTGGTTGTACTTTACCCAGTGCGGGACGAGTACAAGGCAATTGGGAAGAGCATTTGGGTCAAGTTTATGCTCGATTTTGGGAAAAAACACCAGAATTACAGCGTTTAAAAATTCGGATGATGCACCCGATGGATACGGGCTTGGTGTCTGGGATTCCTGCTTTTTACTTAGAACAAATGACCTTGACCACGGCAGACGGTACGCCTATTTTAACGCTACAGCCTTATGAACCCGTCAGTGAAAATCCTTTATTTACTTTTGAATTACCAAAAACATTATCTTTCCCCTTACAGCTATACAGTAAAGATAATAATGGCAATACATTTAAGGCGGAATTAATGCCATGAAAATGATTTTTTTCTCTTTTCTTTCTGGAATTGTTTGCCTATTTTCCGCGTCACTGTTCGCCAATGAATTGGATTACCAATTAAAGCCGCGTCGAATTGCCGAAAATACTTATGTATTAATAGGTGTTAATGAAGATTTTAGCGTGAAAAATGGCGGTAATATTATTAATACGGCTTTTATTGTGACGCAGGAAGGCGTGGTGGTTATCGATACGGGGCCATCTAAACAGTACGGGAAACAATTGCGAGCGGCCATTCACGCCTTGACGGATCAGCCGATTATTAAGGTGTTACATACCAACAGCCACCCGGATCGGTTTTTGGGCAATCAGGCGTTTCTTGATGTCCCGCGGTTTGCCTTGGCGAAAACCATTGAGGTGATGCGAGAAGAAGCCGATATGTTGACCGATAATTTATATCGTATGGTGGGGCGTTGGATGCAAGGGACGGAGCCTGTTTTACCTGACAGCGTGATTGAGGAAAAACAAATGGTTATCGGTCAACATCGCTTAGAATTCATTGCCTTACAAGGACATACCGATGCCGATTTGGTGATTTTAGACCATCATACAGGTGTATTATTTGCGGGCGGTTTGGTGTTTTTCGAGCGCGTCCCCACCACCCCTCATGCCCATTTACGCCAGTGGATGCACGCATTAGAACAACTGAAAACGTTAAAATTTACCCTGATGGTGCCGTCTCATGGCGAGGTGGTGACTGATTTAAGCGCGGTGGAGCAAACGATGCGTTATTTATCGTGGCTAGAAAAAACCTTGATGGATTCCGTAGAACAAGGGGAATCGATGGCAGAAGTCATGCGGGTGGCTTTGCCTGAACCTTTCGCCACTTGGGGAGTCGGACAGCGAGAATTTGAGCGTTCTGTCACCCATTTGTATCCCGCGTTGGAAAACGACACCTTAACGGCCGTGTCTGTCGTGCGTTAGCGCGGCGTGTTGAGAAGATTGCATTTAGGAGAGAAAACGGAGGAGTGGACGTGTTTATGTTACCTGAAAAGACAGATACCCGCTGGAATCGTCTGGTGACGGGGCAGCAAAATTATCGCTTGCAAACGGTGCCGGCCAGTATGTTGTTGTCTCGAATTGTTCGTTCGGTGCAAGCGGATAATTCTCCTGAAAATATCCAACGTTGTATCGAAGAAGCCCACAGTTTTTTTATGCGTTATGAGGCGATTTTAGATCGAGATATTAAAACGATTTTCGGTGCTTAAAAAATGCAACAGCCCACTCGATAATATAATGAGTTAAGCTGTTGCATTAAACATTAGAAATAAGTATTAATGGCCGCATCCAAAGTATCACGCATATCGGGATCATCCGTCAAAGGACGCACCAAAGCCATACGGCAAGCCGCTTGGGCATCGATTCCTTTGGCCACCAATTGACCCGCATAGACCAGTAAACGAGTCGAAATTCCCTCGTCTAAACCATGCCCTTTTAAATTGCGCGAACGTTGTGCGATTTGCGCCAATTTATCGGCCAAATCTTTGCCAATTCCTGATTCATGCGCAATAATTTCTGCTTCAATTTCAGGCTTGGGATAATCAAAATCTAATGCACCAAAACGTTGTTTAGTCGATTGTTTTAAATCTTTCATTAGGCTTTGATAACCGGGATTATAAGAAATCACGATTTGAAAATCAGGATGTGCGCTGACC
Source organism: Thioflexithrix psekupsensis (assembly GCF_002149925.1). NCBI lineage: Bacteria > Pseudomonadati > Pseudomonadota > Gammaproteobacteria > Thiotrichales > Thioflexithrix > Thioflexithrix psekupsensis. Next base: position 131,698 of record NZ_MSLT01000023.1, read on the forward strand.
AATTCGCCTTTTTTCTCTAAAGGTAAAACGCGACGGTGATCGGTCAAAGGATGGATCACAACCGTCGTGTCTTGACGCGCTTCCACCACTTCGTCTAAGTAACAAATCGCGCCAATACGCGCCGCAACCGTCAAAGGGCCATCTTGCCAGCGTGTGCCGTTGGCATCGAGCAGAAAACGACCCACTAAATCAGAAGCCGTCATGTCTTCGTTACACGCCACGGTAATCAGTGGCTTTTGTAACTTCCATGCCATGTATTCGACAAAACGGGTTTTACCGCAACCGGTTGGCCCTTTTAACATCACCGGCATCCGCACAGAATACGCCGCTTCGTATAAAGTGACTTCGTCATGCACCGCACGGTAATAAGGTTGGCTTGGGATAAGATATTGATCGCGCAGAGAATCGCTCATAAGGACACTCCAAACGGAAATGAAAGGATGAATGACAGGTGAATACACCCCGTCGTAAAACGGGGTGTGATTGGTTTTTACACGGGATTGCCGCGATAAATGACCATTTCTACGCCTTTAGATTGGGCATAGTTGTCATAACCAATCAAACGCACGTGATTGTCAGGATGGGCTTTGTGACAGGCTTCGGCTTCAGCCAAAATCTTATCCACATCCGTTTCACCAAACATCGGCAACTTCCACATGTACCAATAATGGTCATAGGCATTTTCAGGTTCAGTGTGTTCAACGGCAGGATTCCAGCCTTTAGACACAATATATTGAACTTGTTGGCGAATTTGCGCCGCAGTCATTTCTGGTAAATAAGAGAAAGTCTCAAATTTACGGCTGCTGGGATCGGAAAGGCTTGAATTGTAGTCTTGAATATCGCTCATGGGATCACTCCTTTGCGGGTCAGAAACTGGGATTACTTGTGGGCTACGTCTAATTTATCGACGGTGTCGAACTCGAATTTAATTTCCTTCCATGTTTCCATGGCGGCTTTCAATTCGGGACTGTGTTGTGCGGCATCGGTCAGGACTTGTTTGCCTTCTTTTTCGATGGCTACGCCACGATTACGCGCTTCTACGCAGGCTTCTAAAGCCACGCGGTTGGCAGCGGCACCGGCAGCATTGCCCCAAGGATGGCCTAATGTACCACCACCAAATTGCAATACAGCATCATCACCGAAAATAGTCACCAACGCCGGCATGTGCCACACGTGAATGCCACCTGATGCCACAGGCATGACACCCGGCATAGCACCCCAGTCTTGATCAAACATGATTCCGCGACTGCGATCTTCTTTAATAAAGGAATCGCGCATCAAATCCACCCAACCTAAAGTCGCGTGGCGGTCGCCTTCCAATTTGCCCACAACCGTACCAGAGTGTAAGTGATCGCCACCCGATAAACGCAGAGCCTTCGCCAATACGCGGAAATGAATCCCATGACGTGGATTACGGTCTAACACGGCGTGCATGGCGCGGTGAATGTGCAGCAACATGCCGTTATTGCGACACCATTGCGCTAAACCGGTGTTGGCACAGAAACCACCTGTTAAATAGTCGTGCATAATAATACGTGAGCCAAGTTCTTTGGCATATTCGGCACGGCGATACATTTCTTCGGGAGTGGGTGCGGTGACGTTTAAGTAGTGGCCTTTGCGTTCGCCGGTTTCTTGTTCGGCTTTATCAACGGCTTCCATCACGAAATCAAAACGTTGCCGCCAGCGCATGAAAGGTTGTGAGTTGACGTTTTCATCGTCTTTGGTGAAATCCAAACCACCGCGCAAGCATTCATAAACGGCGCGTCCGTAGTTTTTCGCGGACAAGCCCAATTTAGGCTTAATCGTACATCCCAATAAAGGACGGCCATATTTGTTCAGAATATCGCGCTCTACTTGGATACCATGGGGCGGCCCGTTACAGGTCATCACGTAAGCGATAGGAAAGCGCACATCTTCTAAACGTAAAGAGCGCACGGCTTTGAAACCAAACACGTTACCCACCAGTGAGGTAAACACGTTGACTACAGAACCTTCTTCAAATAGATCAATGGGATAAGCAATAAATGCGTAGAATGCTTCGTCATCGCCGGGGACATCTTCAATGGCGTAAGCACGACCTTTGTAGTGGTCTAAATCGGTGAGCAAGTCAGTCCAAACGGTCGTCCATGTTCCCGTAGAGCTTTCAGCAGCAACAGCGGCAGCGGCTTCTTCACGGGGAACGCCTGCTTGTGGCACAACTTTGAAACACGCTAAAATATCGGTGTCTTTGATGGTGTAATGGGGTTCCCAGTAAGTTTCTCGGTATTCTTTAACGCCAGCATTATAAGTTTTAACAGCCATTATTGAGTTTCTCCTCATTCCTGTTTTATTTGAATGGACTAGAATCTGAGTCGGAAGATTGAAATTCAAGCCAGTCAGTCAGATTGTTTAAGATGTAATCATGATACTGAACTTAACGATATGGATACTCGCTTATCTGTATTGGCATGACGCAACAGCCCCTCGTTGCTGTTTTGCTTTTGCGGCGCGATGCCTATAGAAGAGTCATTTTTTTGGGTTGAACTCAATCTGAAAAGCAGTGTAACGGGATTCTTCGATAAATAAAAGTTAATTGTTATTATTTTAATGATAAAGAATGATATATGATTTTTTTTCACATCGTTTAATAGCGTTAAACAAAAACACTCAGTCATTAAAATGGTTCAGAACTTTCACATTTCTACTGCTTCCTATTCCCTCCTGCTATACCAAAATTATGTGAGATATAAAAACAAATTAAGTTCTAATATCTAGCTAGATATTAGGTATAAGATACTGTTTAATTTTATTAAACTTAAACACTTTACCTGACAAAAAGGTCTCAAACATACTAGTGACTTCTTTAAAGCTTGATAGACGATGAAAATTCTTTCTGACCCAATTCTTACCTTGAAGCCAAATATCCTCGACTGGATTTTGCTCTGGGGCATTGGGCGCAAATCTTAATAAACGAACTTTCCATTCTGATTCTGGAAGTCCCCCATTTAATTTCTCTAAATAAGTTCTTAAACCTTCAGAACGATGATAACTTGCACCATCCCAAATAATCACATGACGGGCTTCTTTATATCTGTAAATGAGCCAGTTAATAAAGTCTATCGTATATTTTGTATCAGCTTTCTTTGCCCTATCTAAAATAAATTCTCCCGTATAAATATTCACCGCTCCATACCACGTTTGAGAAGTGCGATAATTACTCATCTTTATTGACGTTCTTTCTCCTTTTTTCGACCAAACATAACCACAAATATCTCCCCACAACTGATGGCTTTCGTCTTGCATCCAGTACATTACCTCTCCACTTTCTATCTGTTCACGCTCCTTATCTATTAAATCCTTAATCTCTTTTTTTTTAGCTTCTACTTTTACCTCATCTTTTGCCGAATTCTCTTTGTGTGTCTTCTTATAACTTAAATTCGCTTCTTCTAATAATTTAGTATAAGAAGTATTTGAAGAATAGAAAACATCATACTCCTCTTTTAAGTATCTCTTTAGTTCCTCTATTGTTATTGTCTTCTTTTCTTGTATCCAATTAATCACATCTTCTCGTTCACGCGGCTTTAAATACCCTGGCGAGCCTTTATACGCTAACTTTAATCCTTCCACCCCTGACGCTAAATAAATGGCTTTCCATTTATCCACAAATTGCACACTGACACAACACGCTAAAGCCGCTTCCGCACGCACAAAACCAAGCAAAGACATTCTTACTGCCATCGCTCGCTTCACTTCTCTCGCTTCACCTGTTGACATTAACTCTTCTAAATCTTCATATCTCTTGTTCATTATTCTCTCCTATTTAAAAAGTATTATTATACGACTCTGAAAAAATTGGTATATATTGAGTTGGTTTGGGTAAATCTGGATTTTCCTTGTGCGCTTGATATTGTTTTTTCCATTGCTCTAATGCCCAGTTATAGGAAAAGCGGGCTACTCCGCAGGCTTTAGCAAAGTAAGTGCGTTGCTTATTATTCGCTTTAAGTTCTATTTTGTGGGCAAGTATCATTTTATTCCTCAGCTTTCAGATTGCATTTTAGCATATTCGTCCAAAGTATAACGCTTACCTTGCGCATTGAGTCTTTCTTCAGCAATAGCCGCATCTTCCACATCTTCCAAATAAGCAATAATTGCCTGTTGAATAAAATCATTTTGCGTTATGCCTATACCAAAAAGATAGGGTTCGTAGAATCCTTATTTTGTCAGAATCAGAATTTACAGACACAAGAATTTTCAAAATTTATTCTTGCAAGTCATTTATTTTAAACATGTTTTTTATTATTTAATTCTGAAAATCCTAAAATTCTGTAAATTCTGATTCTGACAGAAAAATTTTATGAATGACTTAATTTTGGTATAGTCGTTGGGCTTCGGTATTTAAACGAGTTTCTAATTCTTTGGGGAATTCTAAAATAATCATTGCGTTACTCCAGTAAAAATTTCTCATCTGAGTCAGATTACGATTTAGCACGATTTTAGCACATCTGATTGACTTTTTTCAGCTTCAGCAATAGCCAATTTTTTCAAATTTGTCTGAATCAGGATTTTCAGAATTAAGAAATAAAGAATTTGCTGAAAATAAACCACGGGCAAGAATTAATTTTGAAAAGTCTTGTGTCTGTCAATTCTGATTCTGACAAATAAGCATTTTTGATATATTACCGACGCGCTAAAAGTATAATGTGCTAAAATTCTGTTAATTCTGATTCAGACAATAAGGAAAACACCCCATGAGCGATTTAGATACTGTCCAACTTGATGAGAAACTTCATTTGTGCCGCGTCGGAATGATGCCCAGACGCGCCAGCGTCACGTTAGCGTTCAACTAGAAAGCGTTATAAATCGGTATCAATATGCCAAATTCTCACTCTAAAAGCCGTTTTGCGTTGTTTGCTTTATTCTTGGGCATGGGCAGCGATAGCATGGCGGATGACATCAAGGAATTACTTAACCTAAGTTTAATTGAATTGATGGAAATCACGATCACATCCAACGTCGCCAAACCGGTACGCGAACAATCGGGCGTGGTCAGCGTGATTGAGGCGCAGGAAATTGCCCGTTCAGGGGCGCGCAATCTGCTCGAAATTCTCAAAACCGTGCCTGGTGTATGGGTCGGAACTGACATTGGCGGTTTGTTATCAACGACTTTTCGCGGTATTTGGGGCTTTGAGGCGAAAATACTTTTGCTCATTGACGATATTCCCCAAAATGAACAGTCTTTCGGTACTCTGCTGTTGGGTAATCGTTACCCCGCCGAGATGATTAAGCGCATTGAGATTATTCGCGGTCCGGGTTCGGTGAATTTCGGCGGTCAAGCCGAGTTGATGGTGATCAAAATCACCACTAAGGGCGCGGAACAACAGGGCGGTACGCTGTCGGTCAGTGCTGACATCAGCGAAGACAATATTCACCAGAATAACTATGTTATAACCGCAGGCGGTGATTTGAATGATACTTGGAAATACGCTGTGACCGGTTTCGCTGCACAAGGTGACTATACCAGCGCACGCTACAACGCGCCCAGCGGAGCTTCCGCCGAATTGAAAAGTAAATCCGATGTCCGTCCGTTGCACTTCAATCTTGGTTTGAATAACGATGCTTGGGACATGCGCGTCATGTATGACAAATTCCGTCAGGAAGACCTCATCGGCACTGGTGCGCTCGGACTCTTTAGCAGCAACGGCTTCACGCCGTTTTCTGACCCCAGCCAAAGATCGTTTACCAGCCTTGCCACACGCCTAGCTTACCGTTGGCAGGCAGGGGAACACCTACGCATCACCCCGTCTCTCATTTACAGCGACCAAAGCAACTGGCAAATCGAATATCCCGGTCGTTATTCGTATTATGATTTACAACGCTGGCATTTTGATGTCAACGGTGTTTACAAATTATCCGACGAGTCGAATATCCTCGCGGGAATAACGGCTTATCGTGAAAAACACCGCCAAGTATCGAGATACAAGCCGCCGAGCCTTTTCAACGGTGGCGAGCATACGGTGCAAGATTATGCCGTATATTTCCAATATGAAGTCGATACCGCTTGGGTGGATGTGACTGTGGGCGGACGTTTTGAGCATAATGACTTGGTGGGGAGCGCGTTCGTGCCACGCATTGCCCTGACTAAAGTTTGGAAACGTTTGCATACTAAACTGATGTACAACGAGGCGTTCAAAATTCCCCAGTCCATTACCGTCGCTGTCGCCGAGGCTGTCGGACGACCGTTGGCGGGTGCTGAAGATACGCACACCGTAGAATGGGAGTTGGGGTATCGCCTGAACGATGCGTGGTATCTCCAAGGCAATTTATACTGGTCAAAAATTCAGGATTACATTGCCTACGATCCTTTTGCCGTCACCACCGTGACCGCTGGTGACATCAGCACCTACGGCGGCGAATTCCAACTGCAACTGCGGCAAAACCGCTGGAGTGCCGATTTGGGTTATTCCTTGTTCATGTTGAATGACAGCAATATCGATACTTTGAGTGTGGCTGCCGACAACCATGCGGTGCTGGGCATTCCCAACCACAAGTTGAGCCTAAATCTCGGCTACAAACTGGATGACAGTGCCAGCCTGAATCTCACCGCCATCCTAGTAGGCGGGCGTTATGCCTGCGTTAGTGACCCTGAAAAATGGCTGTGCGGCGAACCACAAAAACTGGATATGGAAACCGATTTGACGGTGTTCTACCGCCGAGAGCATAAACATTGGCACTACGGCATCGGTATCGCCAACCTACTCGACACCGACGTGCGCTACGCCCAACCCTATCGTGGTGGCAGCGCACCGATACCGGGACTGGGACGACGTTTGATGGTGAATGTAGGGTATCGGTTCTGATTTCTTGCGACACCGTCTCCGTGTTGCTTGGCAATCCGACGCATAACTCGTTTAGCCATTATTCTGTCAATTCTGATTCTGACAAAAAGGAAAAAACCATGAGCGATTTAGACCTCATTGCCCAGATTGATAAGAAAATACAGCAATTGCCTTCAAATGCTTTACCAGAAGTTGAAAATTATGTCTGTTTTCTTTTAGAGAAATATCAGCGCATTACGTCGAGAACAGTTAGAAAAAGCGCAGAAGAAATCACGGAAGCCGATATTGACGCGGTGTGTGGTATCTATCGGGCGGAGCGTTCTGTCACTTTGGAACAAATGGAAGCGGCGATTGTACAAGGAGCATGGCGTGGTTGCGATTGATACGAATGTATTAGTGCGAGTGTTAGTTGAAGATAAAAACGCACTTGAACAAACTCAACTTGCAAGGCAATTTCTTAAACGAGTCAAACAAGTTTATGTGCCGCAGATAGTGCAGGTCGAATGTGTATGGGTTTTAGAACGGGCTTATTCATTGTCTAAAGGAGAGTTATTAAAGTTATTAATTTCTTTGTATGAAAGTCCCGTGTTTGTGCTGCAATCGGAAGGTATTTTTTTGCAGGCTTTAACTTTATTTCGTGAGACTCAGGTTGGTTTTGCCGATTGTTTGATTCTTTCAGAAAGCGGTTTAGAGGAATTAGAACTGGTGACATTTGATAAAAAATTAAGTCAGATGCAACATTGTCAACTTTTAGTGACTGAATTGCAATAATTTTACAAATAAATCAGAATTCACAGGATTTAAGAATATCCAGAATGAATCCTAAAACATTGTGCTAAAATTCTACAGACCATTAGCCGTTATTCTGTCAATTCTGATTCTGACAAAAAGGAAAAAAACCATGAGCGATTTAGACCTCATTGCCCAGATTGATAAGAAAATACAGCAATTGCCTTCAGAAGCAGCAATTCAAGTAAATGAATATGTTGATTCTTTATTGCAAACTTATCTGAAACAGTCTGAAATGCAATTAGACTCGCTAGACGAATGGACGAAAAGTTTAGTTGGATTGATTCCAGAAAATACGCAGACAGAAGAGTTGCTAAGACAGGAACATCAAGATGGCTTGTTGCGAAAATATCAATGATAACAGTGCTATATGATACAAATATTGTCCTTGATGTTTTAATGCAGCGGCAAGCATTTTATGTCAATTCGGCGTTAGCTTTGTCGTTAGCAGGACGCGATATTGTGCAAGGTTACGTGGCAGGACATGCACTGCAACAATAGATTATATTTTTCAAAAACAAGTGGGTTATCTCAAGAGTCGGCGCGCCATTTCTCGGTTATTGGAAAAATTACGGGTTGCACCGATTACAGAATGGGTTATCCGTCAGGGGTTAAATAGCAATTATCGAGATTTTGAAGATGCGATCACTTATTTTGCGGCTCAAGCCATTGATGCACAAATTATTGTAACTCGAAATATTAGAGATTTTTCTCTTGACGGAAAGATAAATATTTTACCACCTGAACAGCTTTTGACATTCAAGTAAATTTTCTGAATCGGAATGTCCAGAATGAATCCTAAAACATTGGGCTAAAATTCTACTAAAAACACGGCGTTGTACGAAATTTAATGTAAATTTAACTCCCCATCAGATAAATACAAGGTTCTGTCCATTCGTGCGGCCAAATTGGGATCATGTGTTACCAAAACTAAACTTGTGCCAACCGTTTGATTTAACTGCAAAATTCGCTCATAAACTTGTTCAGCGGTACGGCGATCCAAATTGCCAGTGGGTTCATCAGCCAACACACATTTAGGCTCAGTCACCAATGCCCGCGCAATCGCTGCCCGCTGGCGTTCTCCGCCCGACAATTCACCGGGCTTGTGTTGTAAACGCTGTGCCAATCCCACATCCGTCAACCATTGTCGCGCTTTTTCCTGCGCTATTTTCACCGACAATCCCCGAATTAATAAGGGTATCGCCACATTTTCTAATGCCGTAAATTCGGGCAGTAAATGATGAAATTGATAAATAAATCCTAATGTTTCATTACGCCACAAACCGCGTGCCGCAGGCGACAATTGATGAATATTACGCCCTGCCACTTGCACCTCGCCTTGTGTGGGTTCATCCAAACCACCTAACACGTGCAACAAGGTACTTTTTCCCGATCCCGACGCGCCCACAATAGCGACTTGCTCCCCCGCTTGTATCGATAAGTTAATGTTTTTTAACACAGAAACCGATAGTTCCCCTTGCTCAAAACGCTTGTGTAAATTTTGGCAGGCCAGCACCGTTGCTTTTATATTACTCATAACGCAAAGCCTCCGCAGGTTGAGTCCGTGAAGCACGATAAGCGGGATATAAAGTGGCTAATAGACTGATTAAAAAGGCATTTATCGTTATCCAATACACATCAGCCATGCGCAAATCAGAAGGAATGTCACTGATATAATACACATCAGCCGATAAAAATTTCATATTAAAAAAGTTTTCAATCGCAGGCACTAAAGTCTCCACATTTAACGCCAAACTCACTCCACCAATCACGCCCAATAACGTACCAAATAAACCAATAATAACGCCTTGCACCACAAAAATAGCCATGATCGTTAAAGGCGTTGCACCTAATGTTCTTAAAATCGCAATATCGGCTTGTTTATCGGTGACTAACATAACTAATGTAGAAATAATATTAAATGCGGCCACGGCAATAATTAACGTTAAAATAATAAACATCACTCGTTTTTCCATTTGAATGGCGCGGAAAAAATTAGCGTGGCGATACGTCCAATCCGCCACCTGATAACCTGCGGGTAATTCTTGACGCAATTGATCGGCGAATTGCGGCGCGGCAAACATGTCTGTAATTTTAATATTTAGCCCCTGTGCGCTGCCTTCGGGTAAACGTAATAATTTCGCCGCATCGGACATGTGCATAAGAATCAAGGAGCTATCAAATTCGTGCATGCCAATACGAAATACTCCTTGCACCGTCATGCGTTTCATTCGTGGGACTAAACCGACGGGAGTGACCGTTGCTTGTGGCACAACGACAGTCACTTGTTCGCCAATTCTCACACCTAAAGATCGCTGCAATTCTTCGCCAATTAAAATATGAAAACTATCCGGTAGTAATGCTTCTACGCTGCCCAATAACATTTTATCTTGCACCACAGAAATGCTTTTTTCTAATTCGGGATCAATGCCTTGAATTAAAGTACCATAAACGGCTTGATTGCGCGTAATCATGGCTTGACCTTGAATAAAAGGCGCGACTCCTGTGATGTTAGGATAATCTTTTAAATGGGTCATTAATGCAGGCCAATCGTTCAAATGATTGTCAAAATAAGGCATAATAAACACATGCGGCGACATGCCTAACATGCGCACACGCAATTCTTTTTCAAAGCCATTCATCACCGATAAAATCGTGATCATCGCCGTCACTCCCACGGCAATACTCAGCATGGAAATAAGCGAAATAAAAGAAATAAAATGATTACGGCGTTTGGCGCGAGTGTAGCGCATGCCGATATACAATGCGAGCGGTTTAAACATGCCAATCCATTTGTTGATTGTTATCTGAATTAAAATTTATATCATTGATCATGATTTAATTTACTGATTCAGGAAAAATAAAAGTTTTAATCACATCACTCTGCGATGCAGGCATAAGCTCTTTTTAAAGAAGCCATTGTAACAATCCAAATAAGGCGAATAAAATAGGTTGATGCAATAAATAAATCCATAAACTATATTGTCCTAATTGACTGAGCGATTGGGTCAACTTATTTTTAGGAATAAAGCAACAGGTTGGATGAAGTTGTAAATAACGCCCCGCAAACATCCCCACCAACATCACCCCAAACCACGGCAAAAATGGCACATAATCTTCCGTCGCAGGTTTATGCGTCATCAACCCAACCCATTGCCACTGCGCTTGATTAAAAAATTCATGCTGCACCGTCATCCCGATCAGCCACAAACTGATGCCTAAAATCAAATTAAACCCATAAGCGCGTCGAAATAACACCGCGATGATGCTGGCTAATGCAATAAAATGAAGAATGCCAAAAAAAATAAAACGCAATCCAAATAAACCATAACTGACCACACTAATCGCCACCGCCGCACCACCGATGATGCCCACACGTTTTACTAAACTGCGCCAATTGTAAGCGGGTGATAACATGACACTCACGCCTACAATCGCCACAAAACATCCCACAATCACCGCTCGCCATCCCAACCAAAACGGGTGTTGATTCAAAGCAAATTGCGCCCAGCCAAATAAGGTGAGATCGTAACAAATGTGGTAAGCGATCATCATCACCACCGCACCACCACGCAAAACGTCCACTGTAAAATAACGAGTGTGCATTGAAAAATCAGGATTTCGTAGAATAATCCGCTAATAATGGTAATGCAAATGCTGCCCAAACATATCGGGAGTCACCAACACCACCCCCTGCGGACTGACATCAAAACGCTGCGCATCGCGCACCAAATCAATACCAATTTCCGTATGATCAGGAATCACACACCCTTTATCAATCACCGCTTTACGAATACGACAATGCTGCCCAATCTGCACATCAGGCAACACCACGCTGTCTTCTAACTGACTGTAGGCATTCACTTTTACATTAGAAAAGAGCAAAGAATGCACAATTTTCGCCCCCGACACCACACAGCCCCCCGACACCATCGAATCCAAAGCCATCCCCATGCGATCTTCATCTTCAAACACAAATTTTGCAGGCGGTAATTGTTCTTGATACGTCCAAATCGGCCATTGTTTATCATATAAATCTAATTCGGGCGCAACTGAAATTAACTCCATATTCGCCTCCCAAAACGCATCTACCGTTCCCACATCGCGCCAATACGCTTGTTGTCCACTGTGCGCGTCCCGAAAAGGATAAGTAAACACACGACAAGATTGAATTAATTTAGGAATAATATCTTTACCAAAATCATGCGAAGATTGAAGATTTTCCGCGTCACTGGACAATTGTTCATATAAAAATTGGGTATTAAACACATAAATCCCCATCGAAGCCAACGCCACATCGGGATTATTTGGCAGAGATTGTGGATGTGCGGGTTTTTCATTAAATTGCAACACGCGCCCCTCCGCGTCCACGCTCATCACGCCAAAGGCTTTGGCCATGTTTAACGACACCTCCAAACACCCCACCGTCATATCCGCTTCACGCGCCACATGGGCAGCGATCATCGCGCCATAATCCATTTTATAAATGTGATCGCCCGCGAGAATTAACACATAATCGGGTTCATGACTGCGAATAATATCCAAATTTTGATATACCGCATCTGCTGTGCCTGCATACCACGCTTCTTGCAAACGTTGTTGGGCGGGAATTAGCTCAATAAATTCACTAAATTCTCCCCGTAAAAATCCCCAACCTTTCTGCACATGACGAATTAAAGAATGGGATTTATATTGTGTCAAAATCGCCACTCGACGAATGCCCGAATTAATGCAATTCGATAACGGAAAATCAATAATCCGAAATTTACCCCCAAAAGGCACCGCAGGTTTCGCCCGCCAATCCGTCAAATGACTCAAGCGCGCTCCCCGCCCCCCCGCTAAAATAATGGCCAAAGTATGACGGGTCAAACGGCTGACAAAACGAGGGTCTGATTCAAACTGCATGGTCACAAAATCTCCGCAAGAAGCAATATTAGGCATAAGTACCTAACGGAAAATAATCTGGCATATCAATATTTCTACCGCCCCCCAGCCCCCTCCTGCTAGGAGGGGGAGAAAGAGGTTATTTTTATGGTTAAAATTTAACAAGATAACCTCATCTCTTCTTTCCCCCCTCCTAGCAGGAGGGGGGTAGGGGGGCGGTAGAAATGTGAAAATTCTGAACGTTTTTAATACCTGAATACTTTTTTAACTACTTATTTTAAAACGGGTAAAAATAAAAACGCGCTAAAATAGGGGTAACGCGAAAACCACAACGTTACCCCTATCTTTAGAAAAACATTCACACATCAAATAAACAACGCATTCGCTCAATGTGTGTTTTTAAAATAACGGTGCAATAAGCGACAAGTCGAATCAAAAGAATCTCGCTCACTGTCACTGCGCAATTCTCGACACAAGGGGCCACCTTCTTCATCGACATATTCCGCAATTAATTCTCCCACTGCGCGTTGACGCAAATGTGGATTAATATGACTGGCGCGCACCATTTCCGAACCCAATAATCTTAAATTCGCAAAATGCTGCTGTAATTGCATTTCCGCCACGCCATTATAAATAAGCGATAACATAAACGGTTTTAATTCCGCCAAAATCTGTTGACCATAATGATCATCGTCATGAGTGACTTCCCAACACGCTGGCCAATCCGAAAGATCAGCACAATAACTGTGTAAAACACTTTCTTCAGGCGATGAAAATTGCGATCTGGCCGCGCGGGAAATCGCGGTGGATACTGGGGTCATGATTGACTCCTCCTTATGGGTGATGATGCGTAGTCTTTAAATAGCTTAATTGAAATTAAAATCAATTTAATCCAATTAACCTGTCGCGGTGTCTTTCCATGACGATTAAGGTTAAGAATCCATTATGGTTTTAAAATCATATATTTTTCGTCATGAACGCTACGTACATACGTCGAAATTATTATTGTTATTGGTTGCGAGTTATTTTTCTATTCGCTTCAACTCATTATATTATATCGCCTAGAATCCCTATTGTCTTGTAAGAAAAGCCTACTTTTTCCCAAATGCACGACATTTTTATCACGACGCGCTACCTCTGGACAACATTCCCACAGGCATGTGGGAACGAGAAAAACGAGAAAAAAATGCTTAGAATAACGGTTGCAAACCCAATTCTTTTAAATACTCATTATGCTGATTTCTCGCCGTGGTGATGTTGTTTTCTATGGCGGTTAATTCGTCATAGACTTGATCTAAATCAATAACTTCCTCAGCCGTGGCGGTGCTGATGTAGCGGGAAATGTTGAGATTGTAGCCGTTTTCTTCGATTTCTGACATCGACACTCGACGCGAATAACGCGCTTCTTCTTTGCGATGTTGATAAGTGTCAATTATCTTGTCAATATGCTCTGGCAATAGTCTGTTTTGGCGTTTGCCTTTTTCAAAATAATCGCTGGCGTTGATAAATAAAATATCGTCTGGCTTTTTGCACTTTTTTAATACCAAAATACACACGGGAATGCCTGTGGAATAAAATAAATTCGCAGGTAAACCAATGACTGTATCAATATTGCCGTCTTTGAGTAATTTGGTGCGTATGCGCTCCTCCGCGCCACCACGAAATAACACGCCATGCGGGAGAATAATCGCCATCACGCCATCTTCTTTCAAATAATGAAAACCATGCAGCAAAAACGCAAAATCCGCCGCCGATTTGGGCGCAAGACCGTAATCTTTAAAACGCATGTCATGACTGAGGGACTCTGTCGGCTCCCAACGATAACTAAATGGGGGATTCGCTACGACGGCATCAAAACGGAGTTTTTTCGCAGGATTCGCTTCTTGTAATTTGTCCCAATCGTTTAATAAAGTATCACCGTGATAAATTTCAAATTCGGAATCTTTGACCCCATGCAGTAACATGTTCATGCGGGCAAGGTTGTACGTGGTGATGTTCTTTTCTTGGCCGTAAATGCTGCCAATGTTGTTTTTTCCCATGCGGTGGCGAATGTTTAATAGCAATGAACCCGAACCACAGGCAAAATCCAGTATGTGGCCAAGTCGGGCTTTTTTGCCTGTCGCTGGCTCTTGGCAGTCTAGGGTGACAATGCCGGATAAAATGCTGGAAATCGGTTGGGGGGTGTAGAATTCGCCCGCTTTTTTGCCTGATCCCGCTGCAAATTGACCAATTAAAAACTCGTAAGCATCGCCTAAGCTGTCGCTGTCGGTGGAAAATTGCGCCAAGCCTTCGTTAAGTTTGCTGATGATGGTACAGAGTTTGTCATTGCGCGTTTTTGTCGTTTTGCCTAGCTTTTCTGAACTCAGGTTAATTTCTGAAAATAAGCCGTTGAATGTGCTGGCAAAAGATTCGTTTTCGATGTATTTAAATCCATCGTGTAAGGTTTCTAATAGTCCGTCTTTTTGTTGGCGCGCCATTTCTGCGATTGAATTCCATAAGTAGCGCGGATCAATCACGTAGTGCATTCTGCGGCGCATGGTTTTCTCAAATTCTTCTATGTCGGCGGCATTGTTTTCGTACCACACAGCAAGGGGCGGACGTTTGTCGTCTTCGCTCAGTTGTGGGTAATCTTTGCCCAGTTCTTTTTTAGCGGCCTCTTCGTAATTGCTTGATAAATATCTTAAAAAGAGAAAAGATAACATGTAATCACGAAAATCATCCGCATTCATCGCGCCACGTAATTGGTCGGCAATCGCCCATAATGTACTGCCTAATTGTTTTTATTCTGGATCGGTCATGGTGCTTGTTTCTTTGGTTGTGTTTGTTTGTGTTTGTTTTTTCTGGGTTTGAACTACCGAGGATTCCTCGCTAGTTGCCTCTCGTTGTAATTCATCATCATCATAGATATTTTTCAAATGTAGTGCAATGTTATCTTGCGATACATTAAATAATTCTGCCATTTGTTTCTGATTAAGCCAAACCGTGCCGCGATCAGTGCGCAGTTGCACTTGAGCCTGACCATCTTCGCTGGTGTAGAGGATAAATTGTGTCATATTTCAACTGTTCTTTTGTGATATACAAAAAAGATATAATTCTTAGAATCCTTATTTGTCAGAATCAGAATTTACAGAATTAAAGAATTTTCAAAATTGACGCTTGCAAGTCGTTTATTTTCAGAAAATTTTTTATTTTTTAATTCTGAAAATCCTAAAATTCTGTGAATTCTGATTCTGACAGAAAAATTTTATGAACGACTTAATTTTGGTATAGGTAAATTTAACATAAGATTTTCTCCTTATTCATCAATCGCCACAGGAAACAATCGCTGCATTAGCCCTTTTTTATGTTTTTTTAGCGCGATATTTTTTCCCGTAAATTCATTGCTTGCTTACTAATTTCTTCGATGCTTTGATCCATATCAATATTTTGTCGCCATTGGGTATAATCAAAAGGTTCTCGTTGAATCAGGGCGATAAATCTTTCCATTTCAATATCGCCTAAATATTCGGCAAGGATTTGAACGCCTTTTACACGTATTTCCGTATCAGTCATCATGTTAGTGTTTCTCTAATAAAGTTAATTGGGTCTTTCACGCGAACATCTCTAATAAATTCAGTTTTTTTGAGAATGCCATTATCTGTAGTTAAAAAATAGTCTGCTCCAGCAACCACTGCACAAGCAATATGCAAAGCATCAAATCTCTTTAGATTCAGTTCATTAAGTGAATGAGCAAGATGCAAAATACGATCTGTTGCCTCTATGTCAAAGTTAGCATATTTTTTCCATTTTCTAATCTGCTCTCGCCGCTCTCGGAATGGATTTTTTTCATTCTCATAATCTAAGATATATGACCAAACCAGTTCATATACACCCATGCGAATCTTTTCTTGTATATTTAGTTTTGCCTCAGATTCCAGCAATATTTTGATATTAGATTGGTCATCAAATGGACGGTTAAACATACAATTATCAAGATAGAGTTTCACAATCTATTCCTCTTCCACCACAGGAAACAATCGCTGCATTAGCCCTTTTTTATGTTTTTTTAGCGCGTCGAGTTTTTGACTTTGCGCGGTTATTAAGTCATCTAATGAAGAAAGGCAGGCGGCGATTTTTTGTTGTTCGGGGAGGGAGGGGAAGTAAATTTTAAACTTCTTAATTTCTGCCACCGTTAGCTGTTGTTGAGCATTTCCAAAAGCAGTATTTTCTATACAAACACCTAAAACTTCAGACTTAGAAAAAATATACAAGTAATTAGGTTTAATTTTTTCCGTTTTTACTCTTAAAATAACCATGCCAGAATTAATGCGAATGTTGTCATAAGGTATATTTTGGGAAAAATATGCAAACTGACCAACAGAGCCTCTTGTTGTTAAAATAATATCTTCACGTTGCAATTTTCCCTTTCTTAAAATTGCATCTTTTTCTTTTTTAATAAATTGATTTTCTTCAAATTTAAATCCATTTTTTGTCACATTCTTTGCGTTTAAAAAAAGACAATATTCAGATTTATAAAATTCATCTATTTTAGGATAATTTTTTCCTCTATCTCCATCAATCACTTCTACTAACTCCCCCAAACTTTTCTCCACCCACTCCCCCGCCTCCCGAAACTCAGGAAAGCGCAAACTAGGCACAGTTTGACCTTCTGCGGGGAAAAGCTGTTGCATTAGCCCTTTTTTATGTTTTTTTAGCGCGTCGAGTTTTTGGCTGTGCGCGGTAATTAATTCATCTAATGAAGAAAGGCAGGCGGCGATTTTTTGTTGTTCTTCTATTTTTGGGAGCAAAACCGTTAATTGAAGAAAATCTTTTTTATTCATTACTCTATTACGACCCGCACCTCCAGGTGATATTAGTCCTAATTTATATATAAATACTCTATCTATTATCACATACCGAAAGAAACTTGACGTTGAAACCTTTTCTTTAAAAATATAAGTTGGGAATCTATGCGAAACATAGGATAAATGATCTTGTTTACCTACAATTGCAATTGCCCTTTCCCAAGCAAATGTGATATTTACAATTAAATCATCTTGATGAACTAAATAGAGTTTATCCATTGAGTTTTTTTCAGGTGCTTGATCTGGCTTATGAAAAGTACCTTTCCCATGGCTGCGAATCCCTAGAGCCAAATAACTTGACTCAGGCTTTGTAACTTGGCGGATACTTGGTGTAACAATATCAACTAATTTTTTCTCCACCCATTCCCCCGCCTCCCAAAACTCAGGAAAGCGCAAACTAGGCACAAGGGGAGAGGATTTTTTATTTTTCATGGGGTTGTTCTTCCAATGGGTTATGAAGGGATAAATTCAGAAAACAACGATCTTGACGCTGTTCACGCTGCCACGCCACAGGGTCGGCAATATCCCCAAACGGATTAAGTTTTGCAGCCTCTTCTAAAGCTTCAGCAAGGCGTTTGCGTCGCTGCTCATCAGATACTTCTGGCGCAATATCGCGCTCGCTACGCGCTTTTTGCTCCAAATAAATCGCATAATTGAGCAATTCAGCCTGCAAAGCCAAAGGCAATGACGCAGCATGTTGTTGAACTTGTTGTAAAATAGTATTCATAATAAGTAGTTAAATAAAAGTATTCAGGTATTAAAAACGTTCAGAATTTTCACATTTCTACCGCCCCCCTACCCCCCTCCTGCTAGGAGGGGGGAAAGAAGAAAAGAAGAGATGAGGTTATCTTGTTAAATTTTAACAATAAAAACAACCTCTTTCTCCCCCTCCTAGCAGGAGGGGGCAGGGGGGCGGTAGAAATATTGATATGCCAGATTATTTTCCGTTAGGTACTTAAACCCGAATAATGCCATCCATATCGATTCCAGACACAAAAAACGTTTTACGCCTCACCACACCCCTGCTATAATTCCAAGCACAAAAAAATTCAATTGTCTATTCTCGCCATAAGAAAATGAACGAACAACAAATTGAACAACTTCTTATCGAAAAACTACAACAACTCAAATACACCTATCGCCCCGACATCCGCGATAATTCTACATTAGAAAAAAATTTTCGCCAGCACTTCCAAAATTTACACCAAGTGCAATTAAGTGACAACGAATTTAAACACTTATTAGAACAAATTATTCTCCCAGATGTATTTGCTAATTCCTGTCTAATGCGCGAAAGAAAAGAGATAAAACGCGATGACGACACGATCTTATTTTATACCCTAATCAACACTGAAGACTGGTGCAAAAACACCTTTGAAGTGATCAATCAATTGCGCATTAACACCCGCGATAGTCATCATCGTTATGACGTGATTTTACTGATTAATGGCGTGCCGATGGTACAAATCGAATTAAAAAATTTAGTCATTAGCCCGCGCCGCGCCATGCAACAAATTGTTGACTACAAAAATGATCCTGACAATGGCTATACTAAAACACTATTATGTTTCATGCAATTATTTATTGTCAGCAACCATAACAATACCTATTATTTTACCAATAACAACCTAAAACATTTTAGCTTTAATGCAGAAGAGCGTTTTTTACCCATTTACCAATTCGCCGACAAAGAAAATAACAAAATAACAGCACTTCATGATTTTGCCGACAGCTTTTTAAGTAAATGCACATTAAGCAAAATGATTGCGCATTATATGGTGCTATTAGTGGGCGAACAAAAACTGCTCATGATGCGCCCCTACCAAATCTATGCGGTTGAAGCAATTACAGATTGCATCAAAGAACATCGCGGCAATGGCTACATTTGGCACACCACAGGCAGCGGCAAAACATTAACCTCATTCAAAACCGCAACTTTGCTTAAAAATAACAAAAATATTTATAAATGCTTATTTGTGGTAGATCGCAAAGACTTAGACCAACAAACCCGCAAAGAATTTAATAAATTCCAAGAGAAATGCGTAGAAGAAAACGCCAACACAGAAACTTTAGTTACGCGCTTATTATCAGAAGAGGGTCAAGATAAAATTATCGTCACCACCATTCAAAAATTAGGCTGGGCATTGAATGGAAAAACCAAAAAAGATTATAAACAACGTTTAAAATCTTTACGCGATAAAAACATCGTTTTCATCTTTGACGAATGCCACCGTTCACAATTTGGCGAAAACCACGAAGCCATTAAAAAGTTTTTCCCAAAAGCGCAATTATTTGGTTTTACGGGAACGCCTATTTTTGAAGAAAATGCCACCTCTCAATACATCGAAGATCAGCAAGCGTCCTACTTAACCACCGCGTCTATTTTCCAAAAACAACTACACAGCTACACCATCACCCATGCCATTGAAGACAAAAACGTTTTACCTTTTCACATTGACCACTACCGTTTAGAAGGCAACACCGCAGAAAAAAACGACATTTTGACCAAAATGGCCGTCATAAAAGCAATTTTAGCCAAACACAATGCGGCGACCAATCAAAGAAAATTTAACGCCATATTTGCCACGGCATCCATTAACAATGCCATTGAATACTATAAATTATTTAAAACAATTCAGGAAGAAAAACGCAGAGAAAATTCTCAATATTGTCCTTTAAATATTGCTTGTGTTTTTTCTCCACCGCCTCACGTTTCTGACAATCCTGACAGCAATCGAGAGAATCAACAAATTCAAGAAGATTTGCTGCAAGAAAAAATCGACAACCAAGAAGAACCAGAGCAAAAAAAAGCAGCATTAATAAGCATTATTAACGACTATAATCAACTTTACGGCACAAATCAAAGCATTAACGAATTTGATCGCTATTATCAGGACGTGCAAAAGCGCATTAAAGATCAAGAATATTCTGCTATTTCTCCAGAGGAAAAAGCGAAAAAAATTGATATTGTCATTGTGGTTGACATGTTATTAACGGGATTTGATTCCAAATATTTAAACACGCTTTATGTCGATAAAAATTTAAAACATCACGGCTTAATTCAAGCCTTTTCCCGCACCAATCGCGTATTAAACGACACCAAACCCGATGGCAACATTATCGATTTTCGCCAACAACAAGCGGAAGTGGATGCGGCTGTTGCCCTTTTTTCAGGGAAAGACATAGACGAAGCCAGAAAAATCTGGCTCACCGATCCTGCGCCCGTGGTGATTGAAAAACTAGACGCGGCCATGACAGAATTGCGCGAATTCATGCAATTACAAGGTGTAGAATGCGAACCCAGCGCAGCGTACAACTTAAAAGGCGACACCGCTCGCGCCCAATTTGTGCGCTTATTTAAGCAAGTACAACGCATAAAAACCCAATTAGATCAATACACCGATTTAACCGACACCGATAAAAATAAGATTGAAGCCCTTTTACCCGAAGAACAATTGCAAGGCTTTAAAGGGGCTTATTTAGAAACAGCCAAAGCATTAAGAAAACGGCAAATCGATGAAGAAAGCCCGCCAGAAATTCAAGAATTAGATTTTGAATTTGTGTTATTTGCTTCAACAATAATAGATTACGATTATATCATGACCTTAACCAGTCATTATTCAAGCGGCAGTGAAGAAATGACCCGCGAACAATTAACCGCCTTAATTCGTTCCGAAGCCAAATTTATTGACGGCGGCGAAGAAATTATTAACTACATCAACACATTAAAAGTTGGGGAAGGTTTAACGAAACAAGAAATTTTCGACGGTTTTACCCGTTTTAAAGAAGAATATTATGTGCGCGAATTAAATACCATCGCAGCAGCCCATCAATTAGAATTCACCGCGTTACAATCTTTCGTAAATCATACAATAACCCGTTTTATATTGGATAGCGATATTCTGCGCGATTTATTTACCCCATTAGATTTAAGCTGGAAAGAAAAAAGCAAAGCAGAACAAGCATTAATGAAAGACTTAACGCCTTTACTTCAAAAAATCACACAAGGGAAAGAAATTACAGGATTAAAAGTTTATGAGAATTTATAATTTTTGGTAAAAGGATAAATAAACCATGATTCACCTATACCAAAATTAAGTCATTCATAAAATTTTTCTGTCAGAATCAGAATTTTAGGATTTTTAGATCACTTCAATTTGTTAAAAAAAACTTAACTTGACAAGTGTAATAATTTTTTAGTAAAGGTATTTACAACACAAAAAAAGGGGAATAGCATTAAGGAGATAGTATTCTTGTATGCAAAATTTTTTTGAACACACACCTGATGAATACAAATAAGCACGGTATATACCGTTAGTGATTAGGGATTCAGCAGGACAAATTGTTTTTGTATGCTGTATTTTTTAATAACCCAAAGTGTTGGATACCACAATATGAAATTTTTTATTCAGAAATTAGCCACGATTTTTGTAATCACAAGCAGTAGTGCGTTGACTACAGCATGTGCTGAAGGAGGCGATGAATATGCGCATTTGCTTGAGGATAAAAAACAAGAGCAAGCCGTAGATGCTACCTCATTAAACCAACCACCTACCTTTAGCCTTGATAAGAATATTGTTGAGTTGCTGGGGGTAGAAACAACTGGTGTGTTATCTTCTCCAGATTCTGTTCAAGCCTACCAACTTGAATTTGAACCAAAAACTGAAACACCCCCAGTTGAAACTTTCTCTGGCTTTCCAGTTGTTGGGGAAAATGTTGCTTTAAATAAAGCACAAATTGAGCAGTTACAATCAATCATTTTCAACTACGCCAACTACAATTTTGAATACGCAGAAAAGTGTGGTTTTTATCCACAACTCGGTTTTTCATTTCACCAAGCAAAAGAGCAAGTTGATCTGCTTTTAGATGTGAATTGTAAAAAATGGCAATTTTCTCACCAAGCGAAATTGGTGAGTGGTAGCTATTATGAGGAAACAATGCCTGTACTTATTGGCTTGTTTAAAGAGCTTTTTAATAAAAGTTCCGAATAAGGCAGATTTTTATTTAAATTTGGAGTTATTTTAATGTCGAACTCACGCTTAATTTATTTGCTGTTTTTTACGTTTATGCTCTGTTGTTTTGGGCAAATCTCCACTACCCATGCTGCCAATTTGTATTCTTTTATCATGCTTGATACAGATGACAGAGACATTGGTGCAGATAGAGACCTCATCTCCATTGATACGTGGCTGACAAAAATCTCAAGAAATACAGGATTAATTGAAAAACGTCATATCCTGAAAATTGAAGGGGATATGGTGTCAGAACAAAAAGGTCTTGAACAAGCCAAAGCATTGTTAGAAAACTCTGGTCACGGGCCAGGCGATGTAGTTATTTTTTACTACTCAGGACACGGATTAAGCAGTGAAACAAGCGAAAAATGGCCGCGCTTGGCTATGGGGGGGAAAACTACTAAGTCCCAAAATTTTTTAGAAGTTGAATATGTCAGGGAGGTTTTATCCAAGAAAAACCCACAATTGCTGCTGATTTTGGTGGATGCCTGCAATAATTCGGCACTTCCCATTTTTCCTTCGCTAACTAAAGACCTTCTTTCTAATCCTGAACTACCAGAAAGTTACAAAAAATTATTTCTGGGTTATGAGGGGATTTTAATCGCCAGTAGTTCAAAAAAAGGGGAGGTCTCCTATGGAACTCAAGTCAGTGGCGGGGTGTTTACCAGAGCGTTTGCTGATCAATTGAGAAAGCAATTAATTTCAACCTCTCCCAGTTGGGAAGCCATTGCTACAGCACTAGACGGTAAACCATTAACACCAGGAGGGGCGTTTACTGACACTAAGCAACACCCGCAGTTTGATATAAGCAAACTGAAAGCAAAAAACGGTGTACTTATTCACTCTCCCGCTCAACCTGTTGTTTCTCCTCTGCCTTCTGTTGTTTCCCCTCCACCTTCTCGGTTGTTGTGTAAGGATGGGCCTAAAGCCTACTTCAAAAAAGAAGGGCGTAAATGTTGTTTTATTTCTCATAGTAATGAGGAAATCATGTGTTATTAACCAATTTTTTGGGATTTCAATATGAACAAAAAAATGTACGCATTATTGTTGGTTGTTACTTGTTATTTACCCGTCTCTGTTTTTGGGGCATCTGTTCATGGAATTGTTCTGGGAAACACCAGCGATAGAGAAACAGCCCGATTTGTCGAAAAAGACTTTTTCAAAGTTGTTGATTTTTTGCAGAACGTGACGAAAGACAGCGGTCTCCCGTTGGAATTGCATAAGATGATGAGCGGGGAATTGACAACAGCCAATTTAGATAATAAAATCAAAGAGTTAAGATTGTCAAGAGACGATGTCGTTTTTTTCTACTATCTGGGCGCGGGCTTTTCCCGTGTTAATTCGGAAACACCTCTACCGCAATTGCAGCTCTCTGATAAGGAGGTTAGCTTTAGCGAAGTTGTAGAGTTTATCAAAGCTAAAAATCCCCGCTTATTGATTGCGGCGGCTGATGCGGGTAATTTGATCGTTTCTGAAGAGGTTAAGGAAAGATCAATGGGGGCGGGTAAACGTAAGGACATCGGGGCAACGATTGTTATGGATTCGCATTTGGGTTATCGAGATTTTCTCTTGAATGCCAAAGGGACTATTGTTGTTGCCAGTGCGATGCCTGATCAATCTCCGCTCGGTACGGATGAGGGAAGCTATTTTACTAAGAATTTCTTAGAGCTTTTAAACCGTCAGTTGTCTTCTGGAAATTTTAGTTTGGTGCGTTTTATAGGTGAAGTGGCTGCTTTGGAATTTGAAAGCGATGGTAAAAAACAACATCCTTTTGTTGACGACAAAACCAGCGCAATTGATTTCACACCAAGCTCTGTTCAATCAGCAGACAATGATTACTTTTCAGTCACCATAGAAAGCAGCACAAAAACCCTGAGTAATGGTGATGCTTTGCAAACAGGTGACGGAATCAGAATTCGTCTGACTCCCAGTGATTCGTGTCAGAAGCGGGGGTGTTATCTGGAAATCTTTTCTGAAAATGTAGGGACTCAAAAAATAATTCCTTTGTTTCCCAGAAAAGGAATACAGAATGAAAATCCCATTTACAGTAATTTAGCCTTGCCTTCAGAACGAGGATTTTATTCAGTAGATGGGGATAAGGGAGAAGATGTCATTTACTTTTTCGCCTCCTATAGTGATATTTCTCAGCGGAGTACAGCGAAAACCATAGGGGAATATATTGTCCCTGACCACATCGAATGTACGGAGGATTCAAATTGCATTCATAAAATTTCTTTTCAACACCAATAATCAACCAATTGTTTAGGTTTTATTCAACTTTGGAGTATTTTAAATGCTTAATTTTTTAACTCATTTTTTGAGATGGCCGCCGTTGGTCTTCTATCTGCTTATGCTGACAACGGGGGGGGTTAGTGCGCAAATAAGTGGTGGTGTCCAGTTTTGCCAAGAGAATCCCCGTGCATGTGGTTTATATTCTCAAGCTGAGTTTGATAGTGCGAGAGAAGCAGGAAAACAAGAGTGCCGAAACGACCCCTCATGTAGCACCACCGTGATTCAAGACACCAACGGCTCCACTCAGGAGGGAATTAATCAGTGCATAAACAATCCCGATACGTGTGGCCTAGTTTCTCAAAGTGAGATCAATAGTGCGAGAGAAGCAGGAAAACAAGAGTGCCGAAACGACCCCTCATGTAGCACCACCGTGATTCAAGACACCAACGGCTCCACTCAGGAGGGAATTAATCAGTGCATAAACAATCCCGATACGTGTGGCCTAGTTTCTCAGAAGGCTTTTAATGACGTTCAGAAGGCTTTTGATGACGTTGAAGTGATAAAAAAAGCTTTTGAGGGTGAACTTAGCGGTTTTAAGTTGGAATTTGATCGCATCCATAGTGAGTATAAAAAAATTGCTGAATGGCAGCCGTTAAAAGCTAAGGAAGAACTTCCAGCATGTGAAGACGGGAAAGTGGTTATTGATGACAAGAATGTGCATGGAGTTGTTCTGAGTATACCAACCAGTTTATTGCCAGGTTATTTTCCCGAAACTCCCAACAATTGTTATCATGTAGTTGCTGGCATATCATCTGTTCTCTCGTCGGAATGGAATATTTTCCCCCTTTTTATAGCGAATAGCGGAGAAAACGTAAATCAAAAACCAGCAGGGACAGCCAATGGAGAACCAGCAGGGACAGCCAATGGAGAACCAGTGGGAACAGCCAATGGAGAACCAGCAGGGACAGCCAATGGAGAACCAGTGGGAACAGCCAATGGAGAACCAGCGGGGACAGCCAATGGAGAACCAGCGGGGACAGCCAATGGAGAACCAGTGGGAACAACCAATGGAGAACCAGTGGGAACAGCCAATGGAGAACCAGCAGGAACAGCCGACGGAGAACCAGCAGGAACAGCCAATGGAGAACCAGCAGGAACAGCCAATGGAGAACCAGCGGGGTCAACTGAATAGTTCTCTGAAACTTTAAGCAATAGCGAGGAAAATGTGTTCCTACAATTTCCTCGCCTTGCTTGGCCGAATCCACAGGATTTAAGACTCGGTGTTATTGCAGTCTCAACAGTAATTCTCTAATACATGAAGGGATGAACTTAATGAAACAGATTGAAAAAGCAAGATTGCTTTTCCTACTATACCAAAATTATGTGAGATATAAAAACAAATTAAGTTCTAATATCTAGCTAGATATTAGGTATAAGATACTGTTTAATTTTATTAAACTTAAACACTTTACCTGACAAAAAGGTCTCAAACATACTAGTGACTTCTTTAAAGCTTGATAGACGATGAAAATTCTTTCTGACCCAATTCTTACCTTGAAGCCAAATATCCTCGACTGGATTTTGCTCTGGGGCATTGGGCGCAAATCTTAATAAACGAACTTTCCATTCTGATTCTGGAAGTCCCCCATTTAATTTCTCTAAATAAGTTCTTAAACCTTCAGAACGATGATAACTTGCACCATCCCAAATAATCACATGACGGGCTTCTTTATATCTGTAAATGAGCCAGTTAATAAAGTCTATCGTATATTTTGTATCAGCTTTCTTTGCCCTATCTAAAATAAATTCTCCCGTATAAATATTCACCGCTCCATACCACGTTTGAGAAGTGCGATAATTACTCATCTTTATTGACGTTCTTTCTCCTTTTTTCGACCAAACATAACCACAAATATCTCCCCACAACTGATGGCTTTCGTCTTGCATCCAGTACATTACCTCTCCACTTTCTATCTGTTCACGCTCCTTATCTATTAAATCCTTAATCTCTTTTTTTTTAGCTTCTACTTTTACCTCATCTTTTGCCGAATTCTCTTTGTGTGTCTTCTTATAACTTAAATTCGCTTCTTCTAATAATTTAGTATAAGAAGTATTTGAAGAATAGAAAACATCATACTCCTCTTTTAAGTATCTCTTTAGTTCCTCTATTGTTATTGTCTTCTTTTCTTGTATCCAATTAATCACATCTTCTCGTTCACGCGGCTTTAAATACCCTGGCGAGCCTTTATACGCTAACTTTAATCCTTCCACCCCTGACGCTAAATAAATGGCTTTCCATTTATCCACAAATTGCACACTGACACAACACGCTAAAGCCGCTTCCGCACGCACAAAACCAAGCAAAGACATTCTTACTGCCATCGCTCGCTTCACTTCTCTCGCTTCACCTGTTGACATTAACTCTTCTAAATCTTCATATCTCTTGTTCATTATTCTCTCCTATTTAAAAAGTATTATTATACGACTCTGAAAAAATTGGTATAGTGCATTCAAAGGGTGTGACCTCAGCCGCCTACAGTCCCGATGGCACGCGGATTGTCACCTCTTCTGGGGGGATATTTAGAGAACATAACTCTGCCCGCATTTGGGACGCGCAGACGGGGCGGATGATAAACACCTTGATAGGTCATAAGGGTTGGGTGAGGTCAGCCGCCTACAGTCCCGATGGCACGCGGATTGTCACCGCTTCGGATGATAACACCGCCCGCGTGTGGGATGCACAAATGGGGCAGGAGATAGAAACAACCGCTAGGTACTATATGAAAGGGACTGAAGCCGCCTACAGTCCTGATGGCACACGGATTGTTACTAATAATACTGATGCTGCCTACGTGTGGAATACTGAAACATGGCAGTTACTGCATACACTGGATGGTTCGGGTCATGTGGGTGATGTAAACTCAGCCCACTACAGCCCAGATGGCAAGCGAATCATAACTGCTTCGGGTGAGTCGCTTCTTTATGATGATATGATTCGCATATGGGATGCGCAGACGGGGCAGATAATACTTACCTTGAGTGGACACTCAAATTGGGTGAGTTCAGCCAAGTATAGTCCCGATGGCACACGGATTGTCAGTGCTTCTGCGGATGATACCACCCGCGTGTGGGATGCGCAGACGGGGCAGGCGATTCTCACCTTGCAAGGGCATTCAGATTGGGTGTACTCAGCCGCTTACAGTCCCGATGGCACGCGGATTGTCACCGCGTCAAGAGATAAAACCGCCCGCGTGTGGGATGCGCAGACGGGGGAGATGATCAGTGTGGATGGGGAGTGAGTTTGTTTGAATTTTCGTGCGCGATGGACAGCAAGCGTAGGGTGTATAAACGCAGTGCCATACCCCTTTTTTCAATACGACTACCAACTTGGTGGATGACGCTATCGCTTATCCACCCTACTTTATCGCTTTATCGCAAAAAGGATGATTGTTGGCAGGGTTTTCCTCATGCAACCGCTTTTGCCCCCTCAACCTCAACGCACATACCGCCAAGCCACCCAAACAGCAACCGCACACATGAGCGCGGCTAATCCATAAGTGGCTGTTGCCCCAATCCGCTCCCATAAATGGCCGCTTAAATACGCGCCCACACCGCCACCCGCGCCAAAACTAATGCTGCTGTACAAGGCTTGTCCGCGTCCTTGTAAACGTCCTGTAAAGTAATGATGCACGTATTGAATTGCGGTGGCATGGTAAAGACCAAAACTGGCCGCATGTAATAATTGCGCGGCCATAAGCAACATCAGTGAATCCACATAATGCCCAATAAATAACCATCTGATTGCCGCTAATCCAATACTTAATATAAATAAATGCCGCAGTTCAAAACGCACTTGCAAACGGTGCATCATGACGAAAATTAACACTTCCGCAATCACACCCAATGCCCACAATTTTCCAATCAGTTCTAAACTATAACCTGCATCTTGTAAATAAATAGAATAAAAGGTGTAATAAACGCCATGACTGACTTGGTTAATAAAACAAACGGTTAATAACGCAATAACGGGCTTTTGTTTTAACACATTCCATAAAGATAATTTAACTTCTGCATGTTCCCATTTGGGGACATCAACAATGACTAAAGTGCTGCCCCATAATCCTAATAATAATAACCAAATAATCCACGGCAGCCAATCAATCACATAATGTTGAAAAAAATAACCCGCACACACCACACTAATAATAAACCCAATTGATCCCCACACCCGCAATTGACTATAACGGTGATTGTCTTTCCCTAAATGAGAAAAAGTCATGGCTTCTAATAGCGGTAAAATGGCATTCCAAAAAAAACCAAACAGCAGCATCACCCCCATAAGCCACCAATAGCCGCTGTTGATAAACACGCCCGTAAAAGCCAAAACGGTAAAGCCACCCCCTAATTGGATTAAACTTAAACGTTTCGCGCCATGATCCGCTAACCAGCCCCAAATATTGGGGCCAATTAATTTGGTCAACATTAACAAGGCCATTAAACTGCCAATTGCTTGCGGAGTTAGACCTAAAGATTGCAGATATAATGACCAAAACGGCAGCAATGCCCCTAATGCACTAAAATAGAAAAAATAAAGCCCCGATAATCGCCAATACGGTAAAGAATGAGCCATGCTATTTTTAATCGTCAAGAGAAACGGGCGAAGCGGGAATAATCGGCGTGTCGCAGCGCACACCCGCATTTTGACCGCGATGGCGCAACGCATGATCCATTAACACCAAAGCCAACATGGCTTCAGCAATGGGTGTGGCACGAATGCCTACACAGGGATCATGCCGTCCCGTTGTCACCACCTCGGCCGAATTGCCGTGTACATCAATTGTGCGCCCCGGTAAGCGTAAACTTGACGTGGGTTTTAAGGCTAAATGCGCGA
This sequence comes from Thioflexithrix psekupsensis, assembly GCF_002149925.1. Lineage (NCBI taxonomy): Bacteria > Pseudomonadati > Pseudomonadota > Gammaproteobacteria > Thiotrichales > Thioflexithrix > Thioflexithrix psekupsensis. The sequence goes on from NZ_MSLT01000023.1 coordinate 161,165, forward strand.
TCACGTCTTGTCCAGAGGAAATGCCGCCCAAAATACCGCCCGCATGATTGCTGAGAAAACCCGCAGGTGTCATCTCATCGCGGTGTACCGTGCCTTTTTGTTCTACGCAAGCAAAACCATCCCCAATTTCCACGCCTTTAACCGCATTAATTCCCATTAAAGCGTGCGCAATATCCGCATCTAAACGGTCAAAAATAGGCTCTCCCCAACCGGGCAACATGCCACTGGCTATTACGGTGATTTTTGCCCCAATCGAATTGCCTTCTTTACGCAAATTATCCATATATTCTTCTAATGTTGGAATTAAATTAATATCAGGACAGAAAAAAGGATTTTGATTCACCACATTCCAATCAAAATTTTCATTGACCGTTTTAATTGGCCCTAATTGCGATAAATAACCGCGAATCATCACGCCGTAATGTTGGTGTAAATATTTTTTAGCAATGCCACCGGCCGCGACGCGAATGGCCGTTTCTCGTGCCGAAGCCCGGCCACCACCGCGATAATCTCGAAAACCATATTTTTGTTGATAGGTGTAATCGGCATGGGCAGGACGAAATAAATCTTTAATATTCCCATAATCTTTAGAGCGTTGATCTTCATTTTCGATCGATAACGCAATAGGACAGCCGGTGGTGTGTCCTTCAAAAACACCCGATAAAATTTTAACCTGATCCGGTTCGCGGCGTTGTGTGGTGTGACGCGATTGGCCGGGTCGTCGTCGGTCTAAATCGGCTTGTAAATCCGCTTCACACAAGGGCAAACCCGGCGGACAACCATCCACAATGCCACCAATCGCCACACCATGACTTTCACCAAATGAAGTCAGGGTAAATAATTTTCCTATAGTATTACCAGACATAATGAACCATTTTATTCCATCTAAAAAAACGCGCAGTTTAACATAGCGCAGGAAAAGTGAAAAAAGAACTTAAAAAGTCGGAGTAAAAATAACACTTTTTGGCGGAGGATCATTCGGTTTTAAACCCGCTTCTAATTCCACCCGCAACGTCAATAAACCAGTATGATTGGGTTGGATTGATAAACCTTTATGAATCCAATTTAAGCCTTCTTGCCAACGACGTTGTTCTTTGGCTAATTCGGCTTGTTGTTGATAATATTGAACAATACGGGTTAATTTACGACTTACCGCAGGTTGTTGTGGGTCTAGGCGGAGAATCTGTTGATAACGTTCTGTGGCGATGTCGTATTGCCCTAAAGCGAAGGCTTGATTGCCTTGTTGTATTAATTCTTGTATCCATTGTTGTTGTGGCGTTAATTGCGGCGCGGGCGGTTTTTCAATGTCTACTACAGCGGGCGCAGGCGGTGGTGTTTCTACCGGTGCAGTGACCGCTGGCGGCGGTGGATTTTGTGGTGGTGGCGGTGGCGCGGACAATTGTTGTTGTAACTGTTGTAAACCCATGTGATTTGGCACTAAAGCCAGACCTTTGTCGATTAATGTGCGACGACGTGCGATACGATTTTCTTGCCGCGCCAATTGTTCATAGTGATCCGCAAGGCGTTGAATACCCGTCAATGCTTCAGTATGACGCGGTTGCAGTTGTAAAATTCTTTGGTATAACTCATACGCATTGTTGCCTACAGGTTCTGTTAAACGATGGGCTTGGCGATGTTGTTCGGCTTGTTTTAATAATAAATCAATCTGTTGTTGGGTTTCTTGCTGCTGTTGTTGCTGTTGCTGTAAAGCCAGTAAACCCACATGGTGCGGAAACCAACGCAACCCTTCTTCGAGAAAAAACAATTGTGCGGCCGGATCAAGCGCATGTTCTCGCACCAGTGTCTCGTAGCGCGTGGCAATTTCTTGTAATCCTTCAGTCGCTGCCACGTGTTCTGGATAAGCGGTGAGCAGTTGTTGGTACAGTTGCACCGCTTCGCTTAGTTGCGATAAGGCCACGGCTTGGCGCGCCTGTTGTAACATTTGGGATAATTGTACATCGCGGTCATGTTGTTTTTGGGCTTCGGTTACTTGTTGATCGCGCTGTTGTTGCCATTGGTTTTGCCAGTGTAATAAAATTTCATCATTGGGTGATACAATAAGTTCCTGTTGAATCGCTTGAGCGACTTGTTCCCATTGTTGTTTATTGTAGGCCTGTTCGGCTTGGTGTTGATAATAGCGTAACAGTTGCTTTACACCTGATAAGGCTGCGGGATGTTCGGGATCGCGTTGTAATATTTTTTGATAGCGCGCATAGGCATTTTCTCCTTCGGGAGAAAGTAAACGCCCTTGTTGCCAATCGAATTCGGCTTGTTGTAACCACTGTGCCAATTGCTGCTCTCGCTCATAACGGGCGTATAAGAAAAGACCCGCACTCGATACCAAACCCAAAACAATCATGGCTAAAATAGGCCAACGAATCGAGGTTTGTTTGACGACAGGTACGGGCAATTCTTCGGGAATCGGCTGTCCTTGCAACGCGGCTTTAAATTGGCGCACGGTTTGAAAACGTTGCGTATGTTGCAAAGCTAACGCTCGCGTGATCGCATCCAGCACTCCCGCAGGTATATTCGCATCGGGAACTAATTGCGATAACGGCAATAAATGATCTCCCGCCAAGCGATCCGTTGCTGCGGGGGGTAAACGTCCTGTGAGCAGCAGATACAATAATGCTCCACAGGCATAAATATCAGTCCACGCGCCAATTTTCCCCCGCCCTGAATACTGCTCAATGGGCGAATAACCGTGTTTTAACACTAAATCTAAAGTTTGACTGTTTTCGCCCACCACGTGCCGCGCTGCACCAAAATCAATTAGAATAGGTGTGCCATCTTTCAAAATGCGAATGTTTTGTAATGAAATATCGCGGTGATAGAGCTGTTGATGGTGAACGGTGTCTAACGCATCCAAAATCGGTAAAATAATCTGTAACGCATGAGCGATGGGTAAACGATGTTTATCTTGTTTCAGTAAAACATCGGTTAAATTCTCGCCATCTAAGTATTCCATCACCATATAGCCCGTTTGTTGGGCTTCAAAAAAGTGAATCACGCGCACAATATGTGGATGATCAAAACGCGCCAAATGACGGGCTTCTTCAATAAAAAGGCGTAAACCTTGTTGAAAAGCGGTTTCTTGTTTTTTGATCGGAATGACCGTTGCAGTGACCATATCGCGGGTGGCCAACGTCGCGGGTAAATATTCTTTAATGGCGACTTTTTTTTGTAGCCAGCCATCAAATGCAGTGTAAGTGATGCCAAACCCCCCTTGTCCTAAGCATTTGCCGATTAAATATTGGTTTTTTAACAGGGTACGGGGTTTAAGGTATAATGGATGGTTTTTATGTTGACGTTCGTCATAGCCACAATACGGACAACACGGTGCAGTCCCCTTGTCTTGCATACAGTTAAGACAACGCGATTCAGGAGTCAATTGACGAATGACTTGTTGTACGACATTCATGGTATATAACGAGACAGTGCGCAGTATTAGGTTTTTAAAAGACAGAATTTATGACAACCCGTTTTTTCGTCATGGGTCGGTTTGTTGGCTTAAAGCAAGACCCTGACTCCCACGATTTTTCAGTTTTAGGATAACACAACCCACAATGACGGCCACCATTTTAGTCCTGCACGGGCCCAACTTAAATCGGCTAGGCAGCAGAGAACCCGAAAAATACGGACACACGCGGTTAGACACCATTAATGAACAGTTATCCCAGTTGGCTACACAACAAGGTTACACGCTGGTGAGTCTGCAAAGCAATTCTGAAGCACAACTCATCGAGCGCATTCATTCCGCCGCCGACGAATCAATAGCCTTTATTATTTTTAACCCAGCCGCATTTACCCATACCAGTGTTGCCTTACGCGATGCGTTATTGGCTGCGGCCATTCCTTTTATTGAGGTGCATTTGTCCAATGTTCATGCCCGCGAGCCATTTCGTCATCATTCTTATTTTTCTGACATTGCGGTGGGGGTTATCACTGGGCTGGGAGCAAAAGGTTATTTGCTGGCTTTAGACGCGGCACTTTCTATTCTTTCAAATACGGAATAAAACCCTATGGATATTCGTAAAGTCAAGAAATTGATTGAGATGTTAGAAGCCTCCGATGTGATGGAAATTGAGATTCGAGAAGGCGAAGAATCGGTGCGAATTAGTCGTTATCAAGCCGCTCATCCGGTGATGCCGTCCCATGCGCCTGTGGTTTATGGGCATTCCTCCCCGACAACAACGGTAAGCCATGAGAACAGCCCCCCGCCACCAGATAATACAACTACTCCAGCCAACCCCCATTCAGAACACGTGATCACCTCTCCGATGGTGGGAACGTTTTACCGTTCAGCGTCTCCGACCACTAAGCCTTTTGTTGAAGAAGGCACGCAGGTGAATGAAGGGGATACAATATGTATCATCGAAGCGATGAAAATTCTGAATCAAATTACCGCAGAACGCACGGGTGTCATTAAAAAAGTATTGGTGGAAAATGGCGCGCCTGTCGAATACGGTCAGCCTTTGTTTGTCATGCTGTAGTATCAAGGAGTGCTATTTGTGGAATTTTCTAAAATTGTCATTGCCAATCGCGGAGAAATCGCTTTGCGTATTCTGCGTGCTTGTCGAGAAATGGGCATTCGCACGGTCGCCGTGCATTCCTCGGCGGATCGGGATTTAAAACATGTGCGTTTAGCGGATGAATCGGTGTGTATTGGGCCGCCGTCGTCTTTGGAAAGTTATTTAAATATTCCGGCGGTGATTAGTGCGGCTGAAGTCACTGATGCGGTGGCGATTCATCCCGGTTATGGTTTTTTGGCAGAAAATGCGGATTTTGCTGAACGGGTGGAAAAAAGTGGCTTTATTTTTATTGGCCCGCGTCCAGAAACCATTCGCTTAATGGGCGATAAAATTTCAGCCATCCGCGCTATGAAACAAGCAGGCGTACCGTGTGTACCGGGATCGGATGGGCCGTTGCCGGATGACGAAGATGAATGTTTACGTTTAGGGCGTGAAGTGGGTTATCCGGTGATTATTAAAGCCACTGGCGGCGGCGGCGGGCGTGGAATGCGCGTGGTGCGTCAAGAGTCGGAGTTGTTAGAATCGATTGCCCTCACACGCAACGAAGCCGCCAACGCTTTTGGCAACAGCCAAGTGTACATGGAAAAATTCTTAGAAAATCCACGTCATATCGAATTCCAAGTGTTAGCGGATGAACACGGCCAAGCGATTCATTTGGGTGAACGGGATTGTTCTATGCAGCGTCGGCATCAGAAAGTCATCGAAGAAGCACCGGCACCGGGATTAAGTCACGAATTGCGAATGCAAATTGGCGCACGTTGCGCCCAAGCCTGTCGAGACATTGCTTATCGCGGAGCGGGAACATTTGAATTCTTATACCAAGACGGGCAGTTTTACTTTATCGAGATGAATACACGTATTCAAGTGGAACATCCCGTGACCGAACAGGTTACTGGGGTGGATTTGGTGCGGGAACAGTTGCGTATTGCGATGGGAGAACCGTTGAGTTTTCGCCAAGAAGATATTGTCATTCGTGGTCATGCGATTGAATGCCGTATTAATGCCGAAGACCCGCAAACGTTTATGCCCTCACCGGGAACGATTACCCGCTATCATGCGCCGGGTGGGCCGGGTGTGCGGGTGGATACGCATATTTATAGTGGCTATCGCGTCCCGCCTTATTACGATTCGATGGTGGGAAAAGTGATTACTTTTAGTGATACTAGAGCATCGGCATTAGCCAGAATGTGCGTGGCTTTGGATGAAATGATTGTTGAGGGAATTAAGACCAATATTCCTTTACACCAATCTTTACTACGCGATCCCAATTTCCAACACGGTGAGTTAAATATTCACTATTTGGAAAAGAAATTAAAAGGTTTAATTTGATGGCTGGTCTGAAATCAGAATAGTTTTAGTCTAATCACCCAATTTTGATTTCAGACCTTTAGCCATTAAAATAAAAATATTATTATTGAGGACAGTCACCTTGTCGTTAGTTTCACCTGATTTTTTAGCCCGTGATAAAGTGGCGCAATCTTTTGGACGCATGGCCGCCCAATATGAGCAGCACGCCCAATTACAACAGTTTATTGGTGATTTTTTATTAGAACGATTACACGATATAAAAATAAACCCACAACGTATTGTTGATTTAGGTTCAGGCAGTGGTTGGTTAAGTCGAAAATTAACGGCACGTTATCCGAAAGCGACTTGTTACAGCCTTGATGTGGCCTTACCGATGTTGCAACAAGCCCAGCAAAAGCGTCCGGTGTCTTTTTGGCCATTTTCTCGTCCGCGTCAATTTTTGATTTGTGCCGATGCCATGCAATTGCCTTTAGCGGATCACAGTATTGATTTATTAGTGTCTAATTTAATGTTGCAATGGTGTAATGATTTCGCGCCTATTTTTCAAGAAATAGCCAGAGTATTAAAACCAGATGGGATTTTATTATTTACCAGTTTTGGCCCTGATACGTTACGCGAATTAAGACAAAGTTGGGCAACGGTTGATAATTATAGTCATGTCAATCGTTTTATTGACATGCACGATTTAGGCGATGCGTTATTACGCTCAGGATTCACCCATCCTGTTATGGATACGGATTGGCTTTATTACCATTATCCCGATGTAAAAAGTATTTTGCGCAGTTTAAAAAACATTGGCGCGCACAATATCATGCAAGGTCGTTTAAAAACCTTGACGGGAAAAAATCGTTTTCAACAAATGATTCAAGCCTACGAAACGTTACGGCAACAACAGGGATTACCGGTGACGTATGAAGTGATTTATGGTCATGCTGTGGGACAAAGCGTCAAACATTCGGCGAAACCGTCTCAAAATGAATCTTCTCCGCACCTTGTCAACGTGCCGATTTCTGCGATTGGGCGCATCAAAAAGGCATAGGGATTTTTGCCTTAACCACAGCGTTTTAACTGCGCTTCAAAAGCCGAAGCCGTCACGGGGCGACTGTATAAAAAGCCTTGTGCTTCGTGACAGCCTTGTTGTTGTAAAAATACCTCCTGCCATTCCTGTTCTACCCCTTCGCTGATTACGCGCAAATTTAAGCCGCGTCCTAAAGCAATCATGGCTGCGGCTAATTGCGTTTGTTGTTTTTCTTCTGTTTGCGGTAAAAAAGAACCGTCTAATTTTAATTTATTCACGGGTAATTTTTTTAATTCATGAATGGAAGAATAACCCATGCCAAAATCATCAATGGCCAAACTAACTCCCAAATCGCGCAATTCACTTAATACTCGACTGCTGCCATTAATTTCTTGCGCTAAAGATAATTCAGTCATTTCCAATTCTACATCGGAAGGTAACAATTCTACATCCATTAAAATTTCTTTAATTAAACCAACAATATCACCTTGCTTTAATTGTGAAGAAGATAAATTAATGGCAATATGATGTAATAAACCCTGCATTTTCCACAAGTGCATTTGTTGGCAAGCCGTGCGCAATATCCATTCTCCTAAAGGAAAAATTAAGCCTGTTTCTTCGGCTAAAGAGAGAAACTCAAGTGGGTTAATAATCCCCTTATTCACATGTTGCCAACGCACAAAAACCTCTGCACCAATAATTTTTTTACTTTCTAAATCAATTTGCGGTTGATAAAGCAAAAATAACTGATTATTCGCCTGAATACTATGAATGGCTTCGCGCAAATCCGCTTCCAAATTAAGACGCAATTGAGCCGCTTGTGTTAATTTCTGGCCATAAAATTGATAATTGCCGCCGCCCCTTTGTTTCACATTCAACATGGCTTGATTGGCTTTATCCAATAAATGGGTCATTTCTTTACCATCTTGTGGATATAAGGCAATACCAATACTTAAACTCACATAAATTTCATGATGTTCTAAATAAAAAGGTTGTTTAAACTGTTCTAATAATTGCTGCACAAAATGAACAAGTGTTTGCAAAGATTCAAAAGGCTCTTGCAATAAAGCAAATTCATCGCCGCCCACGCGAGCTAAAATCAATTCATTTTTTATGCCCTGATTTAATAATAACAAGCGATTAGCCATTGCTTCTAATAACTGATTAGCGACATGAAAACCGAATTCATCATTAATTTTTTTAAAGCCATCGACATCAATTAATAATAAGGCCATTTCATGCTTTTTTAATTCTAATAAGCATTTAAAGCACTGATTTAATAGTGATTGGTTAGGTAAATTGGTTAAAGGATCGCGATCACTTAAATAATGAATTTTTTCCTTTGGCAATGGGCTACGATTCACATCAGAAAAAACACAAATATAATGCGACACTTCGCCATTGTGTGCCAGCACTTTATTAATTCTCTCCCAACAAATAATCAATTGATTATGCTTACCTACTTTTCGATCTATCCCCTGCCAATAACCAAATCGATTTAAATATCCCCACAGAAAATCAGAATAATCAATGACCGATTCTTTATTTAAAAAGAAAAAATTTTTACCCAATACCTCATTTTTATCATAACCAGTTAAATCTGAAAACGCCTGATTCGCAGCAACAATACAGCGATCCGCATTGGCAATAAGCATGGCATCCACTGAATATTCAAATAAAGTCGCAATTTGATTTAAATACTGCTCTTTTCTTTTCTGTTCACTCACATCATGCAACACCGCTAATAAATGTGCTTGATTCTGATAATGAATTAAACTGCGATATAATTCTACGGCTATTGCTTTTCCTTGCTTATTCATCACTTCTATTGTGATATGTGAAAAATCAGTATCGATATTTAAAAAATGATGGAATAAAGAATGATATTTTGGGCTAAAAAGAGATTTTCCATATACGCCTATTAATTCATGTTCAGCATAACCAAATAAACAACAGGCGGTTGCATTGGTTTCAATTATTTTACCTTCGCTATTAAAAATAAATAAAGGGGTAAATAAGGCATCAAAAATACCACGATATAAATCTTGTTGTTGTTCTGCATTGCGCAATTGTTGTCGGGTTTCAAATAGGCGACTATTTTCTAAACTTCTATTAATTAATAAGGGTAATAAATCGGCTAAATTTTCATCTTTTCTGACATAATCAACAACTCCCCGTTTAATCATATTTATCGTTAATGTGACGTGAGTATCCAGTAATAACACAATAGGAATTGTGTGATCAATTTTCTTAATATGATCGATAAGTTGAAGATAATCTATATCCACAATGGTTTGGCTCATTAATAATAATTCATACTGGTTTTGTTGTAACGTGGCTAAAAACGCTTGTCCACTGTCTTCAATCCGCACATCGTAACCAGATTTGCCCAAAATTGTTCTGAGTAATGAAGCCATCTCTGGATCATTTTCTACGCACAAAAGACGAGCCGATAAGGTAGAGATTTCAGAAATGGTAAAGCCAAGCGCGGATTCTTCTGTGGAAATCATTCCCTTTTCTTGCAAATAATGAGGAGGCATTTGATAAAATGTATTTTTACCCATAAATTTAGCATGAAACATCGCCTGATCAGCCAATCTTAATAACGTCATTTCATCTTCTCCATTATCAGGAAAAATAGAAATGCCTACACTGGCAGAAACCCATAAAATAATATTTCCTTCTTCCACTTTTAACGATAGTTTTTCTAAAATTCTCCGCGCCACCACTTGCACATGTTCAACCTGTTCTAATTGCGATAAAATTACCGCAAATTCATCGCCGCCCAAACGTGACACCGTATCTTCAGCGCGAACAATTTGATTTAATTGATTAGCCACTCGAATTAAAACTTTATCGCCTGCTTCATGCCCTAATTTATCATTGACACTTTTAAAGCCATCTAAATCAATATATAATATCGCTAATTTTTTGTTACATTCCTGTACATTTTGCAAAGCCAATTGCACCCGTTCATTAAACATCATGCGATTGGGTAAACCGGTTAAATTATCATAATTGGCTTGATGTTGTAATAATTCTTCGGCGCGTTTTCTCTCCGTAATGTCAGTAAAAATAGCCACATAATTAGAAATTGCCTGATTGGGTCTTCTCACCACTTTTATCTTTAACCACGCTGGATAAACCATACCATTTTTACGCCGATTCCATACCTCTCCTTGCCACTGATCTTTAGTCAATAAAACAGTCCACATTTGACGATAAAATAAATGATCATGACGGCCTGCACTTAATATATTTGGATTTTTTCCCAATACTTCCATTTCCTGATAACCTGTCACCTCAGTAAAAGCAGGATTGGTTTTTAAAATTTGATTATTGGGATCGGTAATTAAAATCGCATCACTCATGGTTTCAAAAACATTACTGGCTAAACGCGCTTCATCTTCTATTTTCTTGCGTTCCGTAACGTCTTCTAAACTCCAAATTGAGCCTTGTGTTAAATCAAATCGCTTTAATAAATTACCGCGCAAATGACACCAAAATAAAGAACCATCTTTGCGTTTCATTAAACGCTCTGTGTTATAAATTTCACCTTTTTTTAATAACGCATAAGCCTCCTTACCTAAATTTTCATAATCCTGTTCTGTTGCATAAAGTTTCTTAGTGGTTTGATGAATTAATTCTGATTTTTTATAACCAAATAAATCAGCCGCTTTTTGATTCATTTCCAATAAAATACGATCTGAACTCAGAAAAACAATCCCTAATGGCGTATTGTCTAAAATCGCTGATTGACGAATTAATGTTTTTTCTAATTCTTGATTGCGTTCGGCGACTTGTTTTTTTAAACGATATAATTGCAAATGGGTATTAATGCGCGCTAATAATTCTGATTCTTGCACAGGTTTTGTGATATAATCCACCGCACCTAAGGCAAAACCTTTAATTTTTTCTGACAATTCTGTCATTGCTGTCATAAAAATAAGAGGAATTTCATTGGTTCTAGGATTGGCTTTTAAACGTTGACACAATTCAAATCCATCCATTTCTGGCATTAATACATCCACTAAAATTAAATCCACTAAATTTTTTTTATCCAGAAAATCCAAAGCATTCACTCCTGAATTAACTGTATAAACCGCAAAATGATGATGAGTTAATAAGTCTTTTAAAAACTCAGCATTATTAACGTTATCTTCAACAATCAAAACTTTTTCAATTAAAAAATTATTGGGTGTCATTTTTATATCTCGTTATGTTGTAGAATTTATTTCGTAATCAATTTTCCTAGTATTTTACTATAAAATACTGGATTATTACTATTTTGAATTACCATAATCACTTTTTTATTAACATCATAATGCAGAGTATCCCTGAGTTCAATTGCAAAGGCACGCATTTTTTAAACCAACTTTTCTACAAAAATTGAATTAAGCCCGTGCTTAGTTTTTCAAAATACAATTGTTGCCATTTTGTTTAATAGGCTTATTTTTTGTGCTTTAATTTCAATTAATTGCAATCTGAGTAAAAATACTTTATATTGCAGTGCAGTACAGCTAAATCTTCACCTCTCTTTATTTACTCCTGCGGGTTAATGTAACGCAATGTCTAGTACACGTATTCGAGAAATTCCCTATAATTACACCTCATTTTCTGATCGAGAAATCATTATTCGCTTGCTGGGCGAATCGGCTTGGGACATTTTGAACCAATTGCGCGCCCAACGTCGCACGGGGCGATCAGCGCGTATGCTGTTTGAAGTGCTGGGCGATATATGGGTAGTAGAACGTAACCCTTTCATTCAAGAAGATTTATTTCAACAACCGCATCGTCGGCGTTTGCTTTTGGGCGCGTTGCGACATCGTTTACAACAAATTGTACAACGTGCCGACGGCAACCCATTGGCTCTTGATCTGGCACAGACCACCCAACAGGCTGTAGATCGCTTTGAAACGTGGTTAAATCAACAACTTAGCCTGCGGCAACGGGTGGAAAAACGACTGGCTCAAGTGACGCGACGCGACAATATTTGTTTCGATGGCTTTGCGCGAGTGTCGCATGTCACCGATACCACCGATTGGCGTGTTGAATTACCTTTTGTGGTGATTTATCCCGATAACGAGGCCGAAGTTGCGCCTTTGGTGCAAGCGTGTATTGAGTTAGAATTAACAATTGTACCACGCGGTGGCGGAACAGGTTATACGGGCGGAGCGATTCCGTTAGACGCTTACAGTGCCGTGATCAACACGGAAAAATTGGATCACGTGGGTTCGGTAGAGTTTCACGTGTTGCCGGGTTTGGTTGAGCCAGTGGCTACGATTCGCGCGGGCGCGGGCGCGGTGACGGCACGGGTGTCCGAACGTGCGGCGGCCGCACAACATATTTTTGCCGTCGATCCCACGTCACAAGAGGCTTCAACCATCGGTGGCAATATCGCCATGAATGCAGGCGGCAAAAAAGCCGTGCTGTGGGGAACGACGCTGGATAATCTCGCCTCGTGGAAAATGGTCACGCCAGAGGGTTTATGGTTGACGGTAGAGCGTGTAGGACACCACTTGGGCAAAATTCATGAAGTGCCTGAAGCAGTTTTTAATGTCACACGTTATGCTGTTGATGGTAAAACAAAAATAGGAGAAGTCGAAGTTTTACGCATTCCCGGTGCGCAATTGCGTAAGCCCGGTTTGGGTAAAGATGTGACTGATAAATTTTTGGGTGGTTTGCCGGGCGTGCAGAAAGAAGGCTGTGATGGCTTAATTACCTCAGCCGTTTTTGTGGTGCATCGTCAGCCTCAATTTATTCGCACAGTTTGTTTAGAATTCTTTGGTGCGGATTTGAGAAAAGCCGTTCCTGCTATTGTAGAAACTAAGAATTATTTAGATCATCTTAATCCCAATGATGTTTTATTAATGGGAATGGAACATTTAGATGAACGTTATGTGCGAGCGGTTAAATATAGCACTAAAGCTCCGCGTCAAGAATTGCCAAAGATGGTGTTATTAATCGATATTGGTGGTGATAATGAAACCGCAGTGGCGCAAGCCGCTTCGCACGTGGTGCGTTTGGCGAATTTGCGCGAGGCTGAAGGCTTTATTGCCGTCACCGCAGAGGCGCGTCAACAATTCTGGCAAGATCGCAAGCGCACCGCTGCCATCGCCGCACATACGAATGCGTTTAAAGTCAATGAAGATGTGGTCATTCCCTTAGATCGTTTGTCTGAATATAACGACGAAATTGAACGCATTAATATTGAACAATCGACCGCGAATAAATTAAAAACGATTGATGCCTTATTGTCTTTTTTAAGTGAAAATTTCTCGGTTTTGAGCCATGCGGGAAATCAGAATTATTCCGCTGAACATGAAGTGATCATTGCGTCGAAAAAAGAAGCGGCGCAACATCTGTTATTAGAAACGAAAAAATATTGGTCATTATTAATGACCCATTTAGACAGTTCTGTGGATACGTTACGTGATCATTTACCTGAAACGGTAAAAGCGTTAATTCAACCCGAAGATACGATTTTTAAATTATTGCAACGGCGTGATTTAAGAATTTCTTATCGTCAGGCGATAGAACAGCCATTACAAGAGATATTTAGTGGACAAATATTCACTGCTATTCGGATACGAATAGAAGAGATTCATGAACAGTGTTTGCGCAGTCGTTTATTTGTTGCCACGCACATGCACGCGGGAGATGGTAATGTTCACACGAATATTCCCGTTAATTCCAACGATTATGAGATGATGCACGAAGCCGAACGTATGGTGGCACGCATTATGGAAATTGCCACCCGTTTGGGTGGGGTTATTTCGGGAGAACATGGCATTGGCATTACTAAAATGCAGTTTTTATCGCCCGAATTGGTCGAATCTTTTGCGCAATATAAACAACAAGTTGACCCAAAAGGTTATTTTAATCGCGGTAAATTATTACCGAATTCAGGCTTGCAAAAGGCTTATACGCCGTCATTGCGTTTATTAGAACAAGAAGCGTTGATTTTAGAAGCCAGCGAATTGGGACAATTAAATGCGTTAATTAAAGATTGTTTGCGTTGTGGTAAATGTAAGCCGGTATGCAACACCCATGTGCCGCGTGCGAATTTGCTTTATTCGCCGCGTAATAAAATTTTAGCATCGGGCATGTTAATTGAAGCGTTTTTATACGAAGAACAAACCCGCCGCGGTGTGTCTATTCAGCATTTTGCCGCGATGAATGATGTCGCGGATCATTGTACGGTTTGTCACAAATGCGTTACGCCTTGTCCGGTGAATATTGATTTTGGTGATGTCACTATTAAGATTCGGGCGATTTTAAAGAAATATGGCCAGCGTAAAACTAATTTAACGACTTGGTTAGCGATGGCGTTTTTAAATATTACCGATCCGACGACCATTAAAATCATGCGTAAGACCATGATTGAATGGGGTTATGCGGGGCAGCGGTTGGGTTATACGTTGGCGAAGCGATTGGGTTTGTTACACAGCAAAAATCCACCCGCCGCCACCACAGGAAAGGCAAAAATTCCCGCTCAAGTCATTAATTTTGTTAAAAAACCATTGCCCAGTAAAGTGACAACGCAACCATTTCGCAGTCTCTTGCAATTGGAAGATCAGACGATGGTGCCGATTTTGCGTAATCCGCTAAAAGTCAATGAGGACAGTGATGCGGTGTTTTATTTTCCGGGCTGTGGGTCAGAGCGGTTATTCAGTCAAGTGGGCTTGGCGACGCTGGCAATGCTTTATGACGTGGGTGCGGAGACGGTGTTGCCGCCGGGTTATTTGTGTTGTGGTTATCCACAAACTTCCGCAGGCGATATGGAAAAAGGCCAGCAAATTACTACGGGCAATCAGGTGTTATTTCACCGCGTGGCGAATACTTTAAATTATCTGGATATTAAAACGGTTATTGTGTCTTGTGGCACGTGTATGGATCAATTGTTAAAATATCAATTTCAACAGATTTTCCCTAATTGCCGATTATTAGATATTCATGAATATTTAATGGAGAAAGGTTTGTCATTGGATAATATGAATTATGGCGTGAAATATCTTTATCATGATCCTTGTCATTCTCCGATGAAAACTTACGCGCCCAAACAAGTGACTAGCCGTTTAATGGGTCAATCCGTGCCGATTTCAGATCGCTGTTGTGGAGAGGCCGGAACGTTTGCGGTGGCGCGTCCAGACATTGCTACGCAAGTGCGCTTTCGTAAGCAAGAAGAATTGCACAAGGGCATTGCGCAATTAACGGGATTTGAAATGGCCGAAAAAGGACAGGTGAAATTATTAACCACTTGCCCGGCTTGTTTGCAAGGCTTATCGCGTTATCGAGATGATGTTAATGTTGAGACCGATTATGTCGTGGTGGAATTGGCGAATCGTTTATTAGGTTCTGACTGGCAAAATCGCTTTATTCACGAGGTGAAACAAGGCGGAATTGAGCGAGTCTTGTTGTAGGAAATTATAGAATATGCGCTTTTTTACCGTCCTTTCATTGCCCTCTTAATAGGAGGGTAAGGACGGTAGATAATTACACATTATTATAAAAAGGCTGGCGAATCGGATGATGAGCAGGAATTTCACAGAAAGTTCGTTGTTTATTTCCCGCAATCATATCGTGAATATGCGCCACTACCGTTTCATAAGGCATGGCTTCTTTAGCAACAATACTGTCAACGGCATTGTTATTTAAACGCGCATATTCTTCCACGCTCAAATGGCGAGCCGTCAAGACCAAAACAGGAATATCTCGAAACCGTTGATCTTGTCGTAATTGGGTTAAAAATTCAAAACCATTCATCACCGGCATATTTAAATCTAATAAAATTAAATCAGGTAATTCTTCGGGTTTTTTTTGCAGCCATTGTAAGGCTTGTTGACCGTCGTGGGCTTCAATCACTTCGCACTGTTCTGATTCTAATAATAAGCTCATGCTATGGCGTATGATATATTCATCATCAACCAACATAATTCGCTTCATTTGTCCCGCAGGTTGATTAATTTTTAATTTACTCAATACCATTGCCAATTGTTCTCGGCGAATGGGTTTAATTAAGCACTCGGCTGCGCCCAAAGCAATACCTTCTTTTGCCTGTTCTTCTAACGATACCATAATGACAGGAATATGAGACAATAGAGGATTATCCCGTAAATTGGCTAATAAATGCCAACTTTTCATTTCTGGCATATTGACATCTAAAATAATACTGTCAGGATGCAGTTTTTGACTTAAACGCAAACCTTCTTCTTCATTGCGCGCAATCGCCACCGCATAACCCAATTCGGTTAAATCTTGTTGTAATTTTTGCCGAGCGTGGTCTTCGCTGGCCACAATAAGCAACACATGATCATTGCCCGGCGAGGGATTGATGGTGGTAATGGTTGATTCGGGTGCGGTTTTTTCTCGAATGGCGGGTTTTTTTGACAATAATGCTTGTCCATCCATTGGGAGTGCGAGGGTAAACGTGCTACCTTCCCCGAATTGGCTGTCTAATTCGATTGTTCCGCCCATCATTTCCGCAAATTGCTTGCTGATGGTCAATCCTAACCCCGTGCCACCGTAGCGGCGTGTGGTCGAAGAATCGGCTTGGGTAAACGGTTGAAACAGCTTTTTTTGCTGTTCTTTGGTCATGCCAATGCCGTTGTCTTTAATTTTAAAACACACCCATTCTTGATCTTCCCATTGCATTTGCGTCACAGTAAATTCAATGACTCCATCTTCGGTAAATTTTGCCGCATTACTGAGCAAATTTAGTAAAATTTGATTTAATTTCACCCGATCCGAATTCATTTCTCCCAAATCGCCATGCCAATCAATCGCCAAATGATTTGATTTCTTTTGTACTAAAGGATGAATCGTATCTGAGACTTCGTTTAATAATTCTGATAAATTAAATTTTTCAAAACAAACTTCCATTCGTCCTGCTTCAATTTTTGATAAATCTAAAATATCGTTAATTAAACTTAATAAATGCCGTCCTGCTGAAGAAATTTTTTTCAAATCTTCTAAATATTCTTCATGGCCAGAATCCTCTGCTTCTTCTTTTAACATTTCACTGTAACCAATAATGGCATTAAGCGGCGTTCGCAATTCATGACTCATATTGGCTAGAAATTGACTTTTTGCTAAATTAGCTGCTTCAGCGGATTCTTTAGCCCATTGCAGGGCTTTTTCTACGCGATTGCGTTCGCTGATCTCGGCTTGTAAAGATTGATTCGCGGTGACTAATTCAACCGTACGTTCTTGCACTTTTTGTTCTAACATTCGATTATATTCGCGCTCTTGTTGAATAAAGCGCAAATAAACTTTAATACGACTAATCAGTTGTGGCGCATCAATTGGTTTTGTAAGATAATCGGCCGCACCTAAAGAAAACCCTTTTTTCTGGAATTCTTCGGATTTATAAGCCGCTGTTAAAAATACAATAGGAATATGACGACTTTTTTTACGCGCCCTAATCATTTCCGCGGTCTCAAAACCATCCATGTCTGGCATTTGTACATCTAAAATAATTAAATCAACCGCATTTTTTGCTAGAATATTTAAAGCCAAAAGCCCAGACTCGGCCTCTAAAATAGTGACGCTAAGAATATATTCTTCAATTAAATTGCGTAATGTGAATAAATTATTTTTATTATCATCCACAATTAAAATCGTTAGGGGACTCGTATTGTTATCCATAAAAACATCTCGATAACGGCGAAATAAAGTGCCAAATTAATTTTTAATCCATCCACGGCCGTCCAAACCAGAACAACCCAGCAGCAGTAAGTCACGATAAACATCACTCACCTCCCTGTAAAATTTACCACAAACTGGGTTAATATGCGTAAGCTAACTCAAGAAAATAGAGTGACCCAGCCAATAGGCAAAAATGGGCAACTCAAGTGACTTCAAAATCAACTGAATTTATCGCCCATGACATATCAGCTAACAAAAACGTAAACATTTAGAAAGATGCCAAAAAAACCACGCTGTGGCATACTCCACACTTAACGCATCAGAATCTTACCGTCGCCCATGTCACATCACCTTATGAACCAAAAACGTATTGTCTTTGCGGGAACACCAGAATTTGCCGTGCCTTGTTTGCAGGCTTTGTTGCACAGTCATCATTTGCTGTGTGGCGTTTACACCCAGCCCGACCGCCCCGCAGGACGCGGACGACATCCCCAAGCCAGTGCTGTAAAACAATTCGCCCAAACGCATCACCTGCCCGTTTATCAGCCGTTTACTTTGAAAGATGAAACCGCTTATCAAACTTTAGTTGAACTGCGGCCGGATTTATTAGTGGTGGTGGCCTATGGTCTGTTGTTACCACAACGCATATTGGACATACCGACGTTGGGGTGTGTCAATGTTCATGCGTCTTTGCTGCCGCGGTGGCGTGGGGCTGCGCCGATTCAGCGTGCCATTTTAGCCGGAGACAGTGAGACAGGTATCACATTAATGCGTATGGATGTGGGTTTGGATACGGGAGACCTGTTGGCAAAAGTCACCTGTCCCATTTTACCTACAGATACCAGCCAATCGTTGCATGATCGTTTAGCGGCATTAGGTGCGGACTTATTGGCGCGTCACATTGATGAATTAGAACATCTTGCAGCGACTCCCCAAGATCACTATGGTGCGTGTTATGCCGCGAAATTGGAGAAAAACGAAGCCCAATTGAATTGGCAAGACAGCGCAATACAGCTAGATCGACAAATTCGGGCATTCAACCCCTGGCCAGTGGCAACCGCTAATGTGTTTGGGCAAATGTTACGTATTTGGGCAGCGACTCCGTTGGCAGAAACCCATCAATCCCCGCCCGGCCAATGTTTACGCGCCCAAGCTGAAGGACTGGACATTGCAACGGGAGAAGGGGTGTTGCGACTGTTGACGGTGCAAAAAGCGGGCGGTCGGCCTCTGGCCGTGCGTGATTTTTTAAATGCGCATCCTGAGTTACGATCTCACCTTAAACCCCCAACCTAATTTGTGGTCAATAAAGCTATTCGGTTTATAACGGGTTTATTCTTGGCAATAAAATAAAGAGGATAAATAGCATGAACATTCACGATACTCCCGCACCAACATTAGAAGAGATTTGGCGTTTATTTAAGGAAACAGCCCGTCAATTTGAGGAAATCGCACTCGAATCTAAAGAAATCGCTTGTCGATTTAAGGAAACCGACCTTCAATTTAAGGAAATCGCACTCGAATCTAAGGAAACAGCCCGTCGATTTGAGGAAATCGCACTTGAATCTAAGGAAACAGCCCGTCGATTTGAGGAAATCGCACTTGAATCTAAGGAAACAGCCCGTCGATTTGAGGAAATCGCACTTGAATCTAAGGAAACCGACCGTCTATTTAAAGAAATCGCACTCGAGTCTAAGGAAACCGACCGTCGATTTAAGGAAACGGATCGTAAATTCAAAGAAACCGATAAAAAAATCGGGGAATTAGGCAATCGCTTGGGTGAGTTTGTCGAGGGTTTAATCAAGCCTTCGGTGGTGCGTTTGTTTCAAGAGCGCGGAATTTTGGTGCATAAAACCTTCAGTGATGTCAGTGCAGATAATCCAGAATTAGATTTAGCCACACAAATTGGTTTGCTGCTCATTAATGGCGAAATCTGCGTTTTGATTGAAGTAAAAAGTAAACTCAGTATTGATGACATCAATGAACATATTGAGCGCATGAATAAATTTAAACCGTTATTTCCTGAATATGCGGATAAAAATGTTTATGGCGCAGTCGCAGCGATGGTGATACCAGATGAGGTCAGCAAATATGCCTACAGAAAAGGTTTTTTCGTCATTGCGCAAAAAGGGGAAATCACCGCCATTTTGAATGATGATAAATTTAAACCCGCTACGTGGTAACTCACAAAACAGCAGAAAAACATAACGAGACAATGACACGACTGACTCATCCCCGACTTATCGCACTGCAAAATTTACTCGCTGTTTTACAACAGCGGCGTTCCCTCAGTGATTGTTTACCTTCCAGCATGACGGCATTAACAGACCCGCGAGATCGGGCGTTGGTGCAAGCCCTGTGTTATGGGGTGTTGCGCTACTTGCCTTATTTGCAGGCTTTAATTCGTCCGTTGTTGCGTAAGCCATTGAAAGAACGGGATCAAGACATCGAACTTATTTTACTGTTGGGCGTGTACCAGTTGTGTTATATGCGCATTCCTGTTCATGCGGCTTTAGCGGAAACGGTAGAATTAACCCGTTTGATCAAGAAAAATTGGGCGACAGCCTTAGTCAATGGCACATTGCGCAGTTTTCAACGTCAAGCCGATGAATTAATGGCCACGGTTCAACAGCAGCAACCCGAAGCACAACTGGCGCATCCCGCATGGTGGTTGGAAGCCTTGCGTGCCGATTGGGGAGAACAAGCCCCCGCCATCGCACAAGCGAATAATACCGCACCTCCCATGACCTTGCGGGTGAATGCGCAAAAAATGACCCGTGAAGCCTACCAAGCTGAATTGGCCGCACAAGGACTTACCGCAACCCCCACGCCCCATACCACCCACGGCTTGACTTTAGATCACCCCGTTGATATACAGCAATTACCGGGGTTTGCGCAGGGTTGGGTGTCGGTACAAGATGGCGCAGCCCAATTGGCGGCCGCTTTGCTGCAAACACCAGAAAATGCCCGTGTACTCGATGCCTGCGCCGCACCAGGCGGAAAAACCGCACATTTGTTAGAATGCAATCCGACAATTCGACTCACTGCCGTCGATTGTCAGGCGGAACGTACCGAAAAAATAGTGGGGACTTTACAACGGTTATACTTTTCCGCCACAATCTGTTGTGCAGATGCCAGTCGGCCGGCAGACTGGTGGGACGGAGAACGGTTTGATCGTATTTTACTCGACGCACCTTGCTCCGCCAGCGGCGTTATTCGTCGCCATCCTGACATCAAATACCTACGTCAAGCCACAGACATCGCGCCATTAGTCCAACAGCAAGCCCAATTGCTGACGGCATTGTGGCCGCTGTTACAACGGGGTGGGCGGCTTTTGTATGTCACTTGTTCGGTGTTCGCGGCTGAAAACCAACACCAGATACAACGTTTTCTTCAGCAACAACCCGACGCACACGCCATAACGCTTGACGTTCATTGGGGACACGCCCTGCCGATAGGTCGGCAGATTTTGCCCGGCGAAGATAATCTCGATGGTTTTTATTATGCCTGTCTGGTTAAAACAGTTTAGTCGTCTCACGCTTGCCACCGGATTATTATTGCTGCTTTCTTATTCCGACGGTTGGGCTGAATTTTCTATTCACTACGCCAACACCCGTTTAAGTGATAAAGTTTATCTTCTCGATGCCCAGTTAAACTACCATTTGACCGACGCACCCAAAGAAGCTTTGCATAATGGAGTGGCTTTAACTCTGGTACTGACCATACTCGTACAACGAGAACGATGGTATTTTCTCAATGAAACCGTCGCCACCCTCAGACAACAGTATCAATTAGGCTATAATTCTCTGGCTGAACAATACTCCGTCACCTATCTCAATACGGGAATTGAAGAAACTTTTCCCACCTTAGAAGCAGCGTTATTGAAATTAGGTACGTTAAAAAATTTCCCGCTGCTTGACAGTCATCTGATTGCGCCCGATCAAACCTATTGGGTGCATTTACAAAGCCGCTTAGACATTGAAGCTTTACCCGCCCCTTTGCGTCCGGTGGCTTATTTTTCTGCACAATGGCGATTGGTTAGCGATTGGTATTTATGTCCCTTGCAAGCTCCCTCTTCCCCCGCCGACTCCGCCGATGGCAAGGTGGGTTAATACTCGGTTTTGCCATTCTACTGTTTGGCACACTGCTGGCCACTTTATTGATGATCTCTGATGCGCTACAAAGTTCAGCGCGGTTTGAGAGTTTATACACGTGGTTGTTGGTGGTGAATATTTTAGCCTTGCTGGCTTTGTTCATGCTCATCGCACTGAATTTGCGTCAATTGATTTCGCAAGTGCGTCATGGACGGGCAGGTTCTCGTTTAACGTTACGCATTGTCAGTCTTTTGGTGCTGTTGTCGAGTGTGCCGGTGACGGTTGTGTATTATTTTGCCTTAGAATTTATCAATCAGCGGTTAGACAGTTGGTTTGATGTCGAAATTGAGCAGGGCATGTCTGCGGCTTTAGAACTGAGTAAAGTCTCTATCGCGGCGTTAGTGCGCGAATCCATGCGTCAAATGGATGCCGCTACCCAAGAATTAATGGTTTTAGAAGAAGAGATCACCGCGTTACATTTGGATGAATGGCGCGAACGCATGGGCGCGTATGAACTTAATTTACTAACCCCCACGGGTAAAGTGATTATTGCCAGCATTGCTGACACCGATCAACTGCTCCCCAGTCGTCCTAACGATAATATTTTGTTTTATTTACGTGGTAAGCCCTATTACGCGGGTTTTGAAAGTTTCGATCAACCCCCCACCCCCCCTCCCAATGACACTCCAGCCACTGATGCCGCCACGGATTCTGCTGTGGAAAATAACAGTCAACAATTCCGGGTGCGGGTGATCACACGGGTATTGCGTCCGAGTTTGGATCGGGCTGAACAAGATTATTTACTGCACGGGGTTTTTACCTTTAGCGGTCGCATGAATGAATTGGGACAGACACTCACTCGTGTGTTTGAAACGTATCGAGAACGGGCTTTTTTGCATGAACCGTTGAAACTCAGCTTTACTTTAGTCTTATCGCTGGTGTTATTGCTCAGTATTTTTAGTGCGATTTGGTTGGCGTTTTTTTCGGCGCGGCGACTGGTTGCGCCGTTGAGTGCGTTGGCAGAGGGAACGCGAGCGGTGGCCGACGGCCATTATGATAAACAATTACCGGTGCGCCATTTTGATGAATTGGGTTTTTTGGTGCAATCGTTTAACGACATGACTCGCCACATTGCCAAAGCCCACGACGACGTGTGGCGCAACCAGCGCGTCGCAGACAGTCAGCGGTTATACTTAGAAACGGTATTGACGCGCTTATCATCGGGGGTGATTTCTTTAGACACGCAATATTGTTTACTCACAGCCAATCCGGCCGCGTGTCAAATTTTAGGCTTTCCCTTAGAACAAGCCTTAGGGCAACAATGGGCGTTATTGGCACAACGTTATCCCGAATTGCAACCTTTAGAACAATTATTAATTAATCGCTGTCAACCGCAAGGAGAAGATTGGCGAGAAGAAATAAAATTATTTGGCCACAGTGGTCATAAAGTTTTAATGTGTCGCGGCACTCGTTTGCAAGGCAACAGCGAATTAGAACGCTTAAAAAATAACTCTGAAAATTGGTTAATGGGCGGTTATGTGATCGTTTTTGATGACATTACCACCCTCATCCAAGCCCAACGTGATGCGGCATGGAGTGAAGTGGCGCGACGCATGGCGCATGAAATTAAAAATCCACTGACTCCGATTCAATTATCCGCCGAGCGTTTACGTCATAAATATTTGAATAAACTATCGCCAGATGATGCCAGTTCTTTTGAACGTCTGACACGCACCATTATCCAACAAGTCGAATCGATGAAAGAGATGACCAATGCTTTTTCTGATTATGCGAAAACGGCAAAAATTGAACGCAAAGCCATCCGACTCAATCAATTGGTGGAAGAAGTGCTAGAGTTATATCGAGATAAACACTTGCGAATTGAATTTGAAACCGAAGACGATTTACCGATTATTGCGGCCGATCCGAATCATTTACGTCAGATTTTACACAACTTAATTAAAAACGCCTTAGAAGCCTCTGCCGAAGCGGGACACGACAGCACCCAATTGCACCTGCAATTAAAACACCTCACGCAAGGCAACTTTGAATGTGTAGAATTGCGCGTGCAAGATCGCGGGCCTGGCATTCCTCCCGAATGGTTGGCCAAATTATTTGAACCTTATGTCACCAGTAAACCCAAAGGCACAGGATTGGGACTGGCGATTGTGAAAAAATTGGTCGAAGAACACAGTGGCACCATCTGGTTAGAAAATCTAAGCGAAGGCGGAGCCTGTGCGGTTATCCGCTTTCCAACCGCTCCTTTATCATTCACTTTAGCGAATCCAATTGAATTACCATGAGTAACGCCCACATTCTCGTTGTTGATGATGAACCCGACATTCGTGCCATCATGCAGGAAATTTTGGAAGACGAGGGCTATCAAGTCAGCGTGGCTGAACATGCCGAAGCCGCTCGCCAAATTCGCCGAGAAAAACGCCCTGACGTGATTTTACTCGACATCTGGATGCCCGATACGGATGGGATCAGTTTATTAAAAGAATGGTGTGATAATGGGTTAATCAACGACTGCTCGGTGATCATGATGTCAGGTCACGGCACGGTGGAAACCGCCGTCGAAGCCACTAAACTGGGGGCTTACGACTTTATTGAAAAACCTGTCACCACGTCTAAGTTATTAATTACTTTAAAACGTGCCTTAGAAATGGCCTCGTTACAACGCGAGAATCAAGGCTTAAAAAAGCGATCACCGATTGTTGAACCGTTGGGACACAGCGAGGTGATTCAACAGTTGCGCGAACAAGTCAAACGCTTGACCCAACACAAAATGTCCGTTTTAATCAATGGCGAATCGGGCAGCGGTCGCACTTTATTTGCGCGTTACATTCACCAGCAGAGCTTGCGACGCGATGGCCCTTTTGTCAATGTGCGCGTGGCGGGCATGAGTCCAGAAAATCAAGTGTTAGAATTATTTGGCGTGGAAGGCAGTCCTGCGCCAGCGCGTTTAGAACAGGCCAATCGCGGCACTTTGTATATTAAAGACATTGCGGATATGGACGATGCAGTGCAATCGCGTTTGCTCAACAGTTTAGAAAGCCAATCATTTACCCGTAATGGCGGTTCTGAAGCGATTCCCATTGATGTACGTATTATTGCGGCAACGGCTTATCCGATTGATAAAGCGGTGAATAATGGACGTTTACGCGAAGACCTCTATTATTATCTCAATATTATTCCCATTCACATTCCTCCTTTGCGCGATCATTGCGAAGATGTGCCTGAATTATTAGATTTTTACGTGAATGTTTTTGTGAATCAAGAAAATTTACCGTATCGTAAATTCAGTGTCGCCGCACAAAATCGCTTGCGTAATTACACGTGGCCGGGGAATGTGCGCGAGTTAAGAAATTTAGTGCAACGTTTATTAATTTTAGGCAATGGCTTATCGATTGAAGCCGATGAAGTCGAGCCGATTTTGAATATTCAAAGAAATAATAATCAACGTGCCACTTCTATTTATGATTTGCCATTACGCGAAGCCAGAGAACAATTTGAACGGGATTATTTAGAACATCAATTACAAGAAGTGGATGGCAATGTCAGTAAAGTGGCCAATCGAGTGGGTTTAGAACGGACTCATTTGTACCGCAAATTGCGCGCTTTGGACATCGATCCCAAACAAACTAAAAAATAAGCGCATCTCAGGACAAACCGATGTATCTAGTTGTTGTCAAGGTGATCAAATCGTCAGTTTGTTCCTGTATTCGTTTTTATTTCGTGCTTTCCTGCTAAAAATATCGCCCACTTGATCCCGATCAAGGCATGGCTTAAATCAGCCTGTTATGGTGAACGTCCTTTATCTTATTGTTTTAGGAGTCACCATGTTTTGCTACCAATGCGAACAAACCAAAAGAAACCATACTGCGGATGGTATTTTTATGGGCTGTGCCGATACAAAAGGCAGTTGTGGCAAAGATGCCACGACCGCTGATTTACAAGATTTGCTGGTTTATTTGATTCAGGGAATTGCTTATTATCAATATCAATTCGCTCCCACGCAAGGGATTGATAAAAAAGCGGCTGAATTTATTTTATACGGTCTTTTTACCACATTGACTAATGTCAATTTTAATGCCACTCGTTTTAGTTCTCTCATCCAAAACGCCAAAGAATTACGCGATCAATTGGCAGAAAAATCGGGTGGCGTTAAACCCTCCGATGCCCCGAATACCCCATTGACTTTAGTGCCACAATCTGATGTAGAAGGCTTATTAGCACAAGCCAAAATCGCCCGTGTCAACGCCCAACAAGACACTGTGGGTGCAGATGTTATTGGCTTACGTACTTTAATTTTATACGGTTTAAAAGGCGTGGCTGCTTATGCCTATCATGCTTTTATGTTAGGCTATCAAAAGGATGAAATTCATCTGGAAATGGCGCGCTTATTAAGCGAGTTAATGAGTGAATCTGTTGATTTAAATGGACTGTTAAAAGAAGCCTTAGCAGTTGGTGAATTAAATCTTCAAGTCATGGCGTTATTAGAACAAGCCAATACGGAACAATTCGGCACACAACAAGTTACCCCTGTCCGTACCACGCCTGTGGCGGGTAAAGCCATTTTAATGAGCGGTCATGATTTGCATGATTTAAAATTATTATTAGAACAAACGCAGGGTAAAAATATAAATGTTTATACACATGGCGAAATGTTACCCGCTCATGCTTATCCGCAATTAAAAGCCTATCCTCATTTGGTGGGTAATTACGGCAGCGCGTGGCAAAATCAACAACAGGAATTTGCAGCGTTTCCGGGGCCTATTGTCATGACTTCCAATTGCATTATTGAGCCGCAAGCCAGTTATCGTCAACGTTTATTTACTTCTGGGCCAGTGGGTTGGGCGGGGATTCGGCATGTGGCGGATGGTGATTTTTCTGCGGCCATTCAAATTGCCCAAGCCATGCCTGGTTTCAAAACCAGCGAAGTTGAGAAAACTATCACCGTTGGCTTTGGCAAACACACCGTGTTAGGCGTGGCCGACGCGGTCATTAACGCGGTGCAACAAGGGGCAATTAAACATTTCTTTTTAATTGGTGGTTGTGATGGCGCAGTACCGGGTCGCAATTATTACACCGAATTAGCCGAAAAAACGCCTCATGATACCGTTATTCTGACCTTAGGTTGTGGTAAATACCGGTTTAATCAATTGGATTTCGGGAGCATTGGTGGTATCCCGCGGTTATTAGATGTTGGACAATGTAATGATGCTTATGCGGCGATTGAAATTGCTAAAGCATTGGCAGGTGCTTTTCATTGTGGCGTGAATGATTTGCCTTTATCGTTCATGGTATCTTGGTTTGAACAAAAAGCCACTGCGGTTTTATTATCGCTACTCGCTTTGAATGTGCAGAATATTCATTTAGGCCCAAGTTTACCTGCTTATTTAACACCTAATCTCATTGCTATTTTACAAGAAAAGTTTTCATTGAAAGCCAATGGCAATGCAGAAGATGATTTAGCAATGGCTTTATCACCTAAAGCGGCTTAATGATTAACCAAAAAATGCCATTATAAATTGCTTATAGTGGCATTTTTTATTTTCTTATAAAAACTCTAAAGTAGCGATTCATCATGTCTGAATATCTCATTACCTTACAAACGAATGATGCCCAAAAAGTACAGTTTAATTGCGCGGATCAAGAGAATGTGATCAGTGCGGCTGAACGACAAGGCATTCGTTTACCGCAACAATGTCGCAATGGCGTGTGTGGATTTTGTACTGCGGCGCGTTTATCGGGCGAATACGAACTGCACGATTATCATGAAGCCGCATTGACCGCCGACCAGCGAGAACAAGGGGAAGTGTTGCTGTGTCGGACTTATCCGCGAGGGGATTTGCATTTAACCACTGATTATCCCTATTCTTCGATTGAATTTGGTCTTTATTCTCAAGTGACGGTACAAATTTTACAAAAAGAATGGGTGACAGATCAGGTGATTCATTTCATCGTGCAGCAATTGGATCATTTAGATGATTTATTAAGTGCAAAAATTAATGCAGGGCAATATGTTTATTTAAGCTCAATGGATAAAAAAATAGAACGGGCTTATTCCATTGCCAATTCCAGCAATTGGACGGGTACATTAAGTTTTTTTATTCAATTATGGCCAAAGGGTCAATTTTCCCAACATTTGCAACAATTAGCCATTAACGATACCCTGTTGGCAAAAGGAACTTATGGCGAATTTTTATTACAAGAAACAGGATTAAAACCGCGTTGGTTTATTGCGGGGGGAACGGGTTTATCCCCAATTTTAGCCATGTTGCAACAAATGGCCGAATGCGGAGAACCGCACCCTGTGCGTTTATTTTTTGGGGTGCGTCACGAATCAGAATTATTTGCGCAAGCACAATTCGCAGAATTAGCGCAGCAATTACCCGATTTTCAATATCAATATTGCGTTTCTCGTCCTTCAGCGGATGGGGCTTATCCTGCGCGTTCAGTGGTGCAAGCGGTTGATGCGGCATTGCGAGAGGCGAATGTTAAACCTGACTTGTATATTTGTGGTTCTAATCGTTTGGTGGAAGGCATCCATTTTGTCGCACAACAACATGATATTGCTCATGTGTTTTTTGAGCGGTTTGGTTAATATTTATTCAAATTGCCACTGAATCTGCCCATAAAAACTGCGTTCATTGGCGCGATATAATGGATTAAAACGAACCGTACTTAATTCATCTTGATATTTTGACAATAAATTTTGCCCAACCAATGATAAAGTGATATTTTTATCCCACGCATAAGCCAAACGACTGTCCAATTGCCAATAATCTGCCACAGGATTTTGATTAAAAACAACATTGTCCACATAACGCAACCCTAAATCCCACTGCCAATTTTCTCCCATATCCAATATAGAACGCAATGCCCATTGATGGCGAGGATTATTCATTTCTGCATCAATAGTATTGGCTTCTGCGATTTTTAATGTGGCATTTAAATCAGACTCTAAAAAACTATAAGCGGTTTGCCATCGCCAGTGTGCATTGAACTGTCCATCAGCGGTGATTTCTACGCCATAAACCACGCCTTCGGTGGCATTCGTCACTTGATTAAACAAAATAACCCGCCCTTTCTCTAATTCAGGCACAAAATAACCCACCGAATTCACCATATTGCTGTAATCTTGTCGAAATGCAGACAGGCTTAAATTTAACTGAGAAAAATTAGCCCGAACTCCCAATTCATAAGCCAATAAACTCTCTGGTTGAAACGTATTTCCTTCATTTTTAAAAATGAAATCTAAAGGATAAAATGGATTAGATTCATCAGCAATTTTTCTTTCTATGACAAAAAATCGATTAACTAAAGATTGTGTGCGAATAGCGCGAGAAATTGCGCCCCACATATTATAATGTGGCGACCATTGCCATGAGAAACGAACACTGGGTTGATATTGTAAATGATTTAATTCGTTAAATTCAATTTTTGTTCCCAAAGTAAAAGTTAATTCTTCAGGTAATAACGACCAATCATGTTGTATAAAAAGGCTAAATAAATGCTCATTATGCTTATTCGGCACAAAACCATTATGAGGAATCAGTGAATAAGCCTCTAAATGATTAAAATAATAAGAGGCACCCCAGTTAATTTCATGATTTTTATTAAAACGATGTAAATGCTCAAAACCAATTTTAAAAGAAGTTAATTGTGTGCCGACATCGGCCGCGTTTCTTTTTTCCCATTCTAAAGAGCTTTGCAGGGTTAAAGTAGAATCTTCTGCAAGAGGATAATAAACATCAGAATTAAGCCGCATAGCGGCATTATTTTCTGAGCTTAATGGCATCGTGCTTAATAAAGGCGTTTCCCACAAACGTTGTTGATAAATATCAGATTGTACACGCCATTGCGTGTTATTTTCCGTTTGTCCATCAAGGCGAAATCCTGCTTGGGTCATTTGCCACGCATCAGAAGGCTCTTGTGCGCGTGCCAATGCGTCGTAACTGCGTTTTTTTGCATAGATTCTAAACTGCCCTTTATTATCCATTAATTCTCCACCATAACGCCATTCAGTGAGATATTTTAATTCATTTCCTGCGGCTAATTTAAGCAAAGTGCCTTGTGTCTCTTGTGCGTTTTTAGTAATAATATTAATTACGCCATTCATGGCATTTGCCCCCCACAATGTGCCGCCGGGGCCACGAATAATTTCAATGCGTTCAATATTATTGATTAAAGTATCTACCGTATCCCAATACACGCCTGCAAAAATAGGATTATAAATACTATGTCCATCAATTAGCACCAATAATTTATCGCTAAAAAAATTATTAAAACCGCGAATGCTAATTGCCCAACCATGCGAATTATAACGCGCCACTTGCACCCCCGGTGCCAAACGCAATGCGTCAGCAATAGTCGTCACACCAGCACGTTCAATATCCTCTTGCGTAATGACAAATATCGCCGCCGCTGCATGGTTTACATTCTGTTCTTTTTTCCCCACAGAGGTGACAATTTGTACATTCATTAAATCATTTAGAGAAAGTTTTAATAAATTTTGTAAATCTGCATTTTGCGCATGAGCAAAAGAACAAGCCAGAATAGATATTAAAAAAATTCCCCATTTTTTTGCTAAATTAATCATAATTAACTCTTGAAAGCAAAACGATATATGGTCAATTTTAACATGGAATATTAACGGTATTGTGTTAATTTTCCATGTCACAATAATAGCAAAAAAGATTGACGCATATTCTATATTTTGAGAATATAACCCTATCTAATCTGCACAAAATAAATAAAGCCATCCATCTCCTAAGATAAAGTAATATATCTTGCATTGATAATAGCAAAGTGTACTGGATTAATGTCATTAGGGGGAGAAAATTCTGGAGATGGCTTGTATAAAGTGATTTTTTGCGTGACATCAATCTATTTTTTTATTTTTTAAGTGTTGAAAAGCCAATTTTACAACACCAGTCATTCTCTTAATTTTCATGATTTTTAATAAAAATAAGCCTGAAAATTGCATGTTTTCACCCGCAATATCATCCCAATTTTTCTCACCAACACCAAATGAAGCCTATTATGGACAGCGAATATCCACTTAAAAAAACACGCCACACCCAGCTTAAATACCAGATTATGGGATATATTTTAATGCTGGTATTGCCTGTGCTAAGTCTGCTTGCATTAACCAATTATTTAGACACCAGAGATGCTTTAATAGAAAGCTATGATCTCTTGCAAAGACAAACAGAAGATAATATCGCTAATGCCCTTAAATTGGTTGATAGTGCTTATAAAATGTTTGAACACCCATTGGATTTACGATTAAAGCAAGCCTTTACCCCTTTCGTCAAGGCATACGAACAAGCGCAAGGACAAGTTTCTGAGATTAATTTGGTGGGTTTAAAACATGAATTAGAAGCAGATACTGGTTTAGAAATGGATCTGTATATTATTAACCATCATGGTGTGGTTGAATATACGACTTATAAAACAGATTTAAATTTAGATTTTAAACAAAAATTCCCTGATTATTATCAGAAATTAGACGGCATCCGTAAACGCGGTACTTTTTTTGCCGATAGAATTACCGCAGAGGCATTAACAGGAGAATTGCGTAAATTTGTTTATATGCCTACTCCTGATAAACATTATTTATTAGAATTGGGCGTGCGGGTTAAAAACTTCCCTAATTTTTTGGATGAACTAGACCCCGTTAAAATTGCTAAACGGTTAAAAGAATTTAATCCGATGTTATCGGATATTCGCTTATTTAATCGCTCTGGTTTATATGTGTTAGGTAGTCCTAATGATAAAATTGATAAAGAGACTAAAGATATTATCAGTAAATTAGAAAATAATGATAATAACTTTTATGAAATTAGTTACCCTAAAGATAAACGCTTAGTTCGTTATATTCTTGTGAATTTACACAGTAAATCTAATGGCGTTGTTACCCATCGAGATTTATCGAAAGAAATTCCCCCTACATTAAGTGAAGAATTTGCTGAAGACATGCACACGGATTCTTCTTTCACGTCGCTTAAACCCTTGAGCATTTCTAATGAGGTGGTGGAATTAACTTATAACACGACAAGAATTGAAAGAATTTTATTACATCAGATTATGTCCAATATTGCTGTGGGGATTATTGCGGTGATTTTAACGGTGATTTTAGCCTTTTTTGTTGCTGCGAGAATTAGCCAACCCATTTTGCAAGTGATTCGCGCCGCGAGTTTATTGGCCGGGGGACAATGGCATCAAAATGTTCCCGTGCATCGTTCGGATGAATTGGGTAAATTGGCATTGGCTTTTAACAGTATGGCGCAGCAATTGGAAGATTCTTTTGCGACTTTAGAAGCAAAAAATGCCGATTTAAAACGTTTGGACAAATTAAAAGATGAATTTTTAACCAATACTTCGCATGAATTGCGCACGCCTTTAAATGGTATTATTAGTATTGCCGAATCGTTATTAGATGGCGCAACGGGACAATTACCCGAACGCACCCGTTATAATTTAACCATGATTATTTCTAGCGGGCGACGTTTGGCGAATTTGGTGAATGATATTTTAGATTTTTCCAAATTACGTCACCGTGATTTAAATCTTAATATTCGCCCCGTGGATATGCACGCGGTCGCAGAATTAGTGCAGGCTTTAACGCAACCTTTAATTTTGCAAAAAGATTTGGTATTGAGAAATGAAATTAGCCCTGATTTTCCCAAAGCGGCTGCGGATGAAAATCGAGTGCAGCAAATTTTATATAATCTAGTGGGAAATGCGATTAAATTCACCGACCGCGGGCAAATTACAATAGAATCAGAAGTGAAAGTTCCTCCATTACTGCCCGAAAACAGCACGGAGGGGACGCTATCGGGACAACGCCATTTGGTGATTCGGGTGCGAGACACGGGGATTGGTATCCCAGCGGGTCGTTTAAACCATATTTTTGAGTCGTTTGAACAGGTTGATGGTTCTTCAGCGCGACGTTATGGTGGGACAGGCTTGGGTTTGGCGGTGACGAAGCAGTTGGTTGAATTACACGGAGGGCATATTTTTGTTGAATCGGTAGAAGGCGAAGGGTCTTGTTTTACATTCACATTACCTGTGGCGCATAATTTGTCAGAATTCCCCGAAGATCAATTGCGGGCTTTAAGTCATGAATCCATGATCAATAGTTTAAGAACGATAGAAGAAACGCGCCAAGCGGTTGAATTGCCTGTGTTATTACCTGTTGATGACCTTGAAAATGAGGGTGAACGTCGTTTTCGCATTTTAGTGGTCGATGATGAACCCATTAATCACCAAGTTTTAGTCAATAATTTGGTGTTAAAAAAATATATGATTATGCAAGCCTCTTCAGGATTGGAAGCTTTGCAATTATTAGAACAAGGATTGCAACCTGATCTAATTTTATTAGACATTATGATGCCCAGAATGACGGGCTATGAAGTGACACAACGCATTCGAGAAACGTGGAGTGTGAATGAATTGCCGATTTTATTATTAACGGCTAAAAATCAGATTTCTGATTTAGTGATTGGCTTAGAAGCGGGCGCAAATGATTACATTACTAAACCCATTTCTAAAGAAGAATTGTTGGCGCGAATAAAAACCCATTTGAGCTTAAAATATATTAGCGATGAAAATCGCCGTTTAACCTTAATGGCCGATGAAGCCAGACATGCCGCAGAATCAGCCAGTCGTGCCAAGAGTGCTTTTTTAGCCAATATGAGTCACGAATTAAGAACGCCATTAAATGCCATTCTTGGTTATGCGGGTTTGCTGTATGAACAGGCTGAAGATCATGCTTATGAAGACTTATTACCCGAATTAGATAAAATTCAAATTGCGGGTAAGAATTTACTGGCTATTATTAGCGATGTTCTTGATATTACTCGAATTGAAGCGGAGCGGTTAGATTTACATATTCGTGAATTTAAAGTGAGAGATTTGGTAGATGAAATTGTCACGATTATTCGCCCGCAATTGGAAGGCAATCGTTTGGAAATTCGTTATGGTTCTGCCATCAATGCCATGCACAGCGATCCCACAAAGATTCAGCAAATTTTGCAAAATTTATTGAGCAATGCGGCCAAATTTACGCACAATGGATTAATTATATTGTCTATTGAACGGATGGAAACTTTAATTAGTTTTCGGGTGATTGATAATGGAATTGGCATTCCTGCTGAACATTTAGAAGCGATTTTTGAACCTTTTAATCAAGTCGATAATTCTAGCACGCGCATTTATGGCGGAACAGGATTAGGCTTAACGATTTGTCGCCAATTGTGCTTATTATTAGGGGGGAGAATTTTGGTGGAAAGTGAAGTGAATAAAGGCAGCACTTTTACCATACAATTGCCCACATTTTTGGATAAGAATCGAGCCGAGAATCAAACACGTGATCGCTGAATCCCTCCATTTTTTTGCGGGTAAAAACGCGGCAAATTCAAATTTTAGTTGAAATAGCCCCATTCAGACCAATATAATCTGATTCATACGGTGAGTGGACAACCGTATGTTTCTTTTTTATTCACATCATTTTGTCACTTAGAGATTGTACTTATGGCACATCAATTACCTGCTCTTCCTTATGCAATGGACGCATTGGCACCGCACATTTCTAAAGAAACTTTAGAATTTCATTACGGTAAACATCACCAAACCTATGTGGATAAATTAAACGCGCTGATTCCCAACACCGAATTTACGGATTTGTCTTTAGAAGAGATTGTGAAAAAATCGTCGGGAGGCATTTTTAATAATGCTGCTCAAGTGTGGAATCATACTTTTTATTGGAACTGTTTAAGTCCCAATGGCGGCGGCGCACCTACGGGCGCAATTGCTGAAGCGATTAACGCTAAATTCGGTTCTTTTGACAAGTTTAAAGAAGAATTTACCGCCACCGCCATTAACACCTTTGGTTCGGGCTGGGGATGGTTGGTGAAAAATCCTGACGGCAGTTTGGCTTTGATGAGTACCAGCAACGCCGGCACACCCATGACTGAAGGGAAAACGGCTTTATTGACTTGCGACGTGTGGGAACACGCTTATTACGTCGATTACCGCAATGCCAGACCCAAATATGTTGAAGCCTTTTGGAATTTGGTCAATTGGGATTTTGTGAATGCGAATTTAGCAGCTTAATTTTTTAATTTTTAATGGTTCTTTGTAAGAAAAATTAACGGCTCTTAAACCGGCAAGTGAAATGTAAAATTTCACTTGCCTATTGCTGTTAATAAACCAGAAAAATTACAGACTTTCTAACCACGCCTTTAAACGGCTCACTTGAATGGCGATGACTTTGGCATCATTGAGGGCATTTCCCATGAGGATTCCGCCTTGAACGCCTGTCATGAGTTGCACGCCGTATTCTTCAACGGCTTCGTTGGAAAACCCCATCAGATGAAATTGCTCACACACCCATTCGAGTTGAATCTTGAGGATGTGATTGGCTTTTTCGGCTAACGGAGAAGGGGTTTTATCCAGTTCTTGACACAAACTCCCCACAGGGCAGCCATGCACAATCAATTCTTGACTTTCTGCAACCACATGCTCCAAGAAAGCCACTAATCGCTTGCGTGGGTTTGAAATCTGCTCCCATTGCCAAACATGTTTTAGCCAATCTTCCGTACGTTCCTGAATCACAGCAGAAGCAATGTCCTCTTTGGTTTTGAAGTAGTAGTAGACATTCCCCAGTGGCACCTTAGACTCTCTGGCAATATCCGCCAGAGTCGTTTGGTAAAAGCCTTGTTGGTGAATCAAGGCTTTGGCTGCGGCTAACAAACGTTCTCGTTTATCACTGACTCTGGGCATGTTGTTGATCCTTTTTTTATCAAAATCGCTAAACGTAGTAATTATATATAGTGCGACAACTAAATGTCACACTTAATTCTAGGTGTTTTTTGGCTTGTGTCAAGTCGATTGTTTATTTTTCTTAACTTCCAGGGATGACAGAAGATTTCATGGTTAATGGTCATCTGACTTTCTTGGAATGGATGAAATGGAACGACTTATCGAGTCAATTCTGATCCAAACAAAAGGGAGGTGTTATGAGTGATTCAATCTTGGGGCATGAGGATTTGATACAAAGAGTTAAGAAATAATTCTAAGCTGTGATTATATTTTGCGCATTTTTCTAATTCTTTTTTCTGCCGCAAAATTTTAGATATTTTATCATAATAAATTGTATCTTCTTTATAATCTTTTAGTAACCTTTTTAATTTTTCTTTTGGTTTTGCGGAGTGAGCTGTGTTTTTATTTTCATTTTCATAAAGTGGCAAAATCCATGCTTCTGTTTCTTCGATACAAATCGCGTAGAAAAGTTGGAACTTATATTGTTCCCATTTAGTATCAGGATACCATGTTGTTTCAATATTTCCAATAATTTTTTCTCGACATATTTTACAATATTCTTGAATATTATCTTTACTTTTAAAAGGGCGTTTCCATTGCAGGCTGTCTTCAGCCGTGTCTAAGTGAATAATTAAAATTTTTTGTGCTTCTGGATAGTTAGAATATACGCCCTCGAAAAAAATTTGAATATCCTCCCATTCTTCGCATTCTCTTTTAACAGATTCCCAACCACCATGAGTGCGGGCTTTTTCTGTTGCGTCAGGATCAGGTCGAATTGCTAAAAAATCTGTTTCATCTTTACCAAAAAGACCCTTTAATATGTTTTTTAAAACGGCTTGATCTGTCGTTCCTTCTGCAATTAATCCAAATTGCCACTTGATTAATGACATATTAAAATCCTTCTGGAATTGCACCAATATAACCCTTCATCCATAGTTCTGATAATTTAACAGATTTACGTTCATTGTCGGCATTGGGTTTGGCATATAGACGATTAATTTTAGTTTCGCCTGTGTCATCATCACGCTTTACGATAAAAAGCCGCACGTCGTTATCGGTTAAATTTAAGCCGTCTAAAATAGCAGGATTATGGGTAGTAATTAATACTTGTTTATCGTGTTTTTTGGCTAAATTGCTTAGGATTTCGATTAGATGACGACAAAGGTGTGGATTTAAGCTGGTTTCAATATTATCGATAGCAAAAAAACGCGGCGTTTTATGGCTGATAAAAAGGGCTAAATAAAAGAAAACATGCAGCACACCTTCGTTAGAGTTTTCTGCTGAAAAGATTTGGTTTTCTTTGTGCATAAAACGGTCTTTAAAATAGAGTTTTGAACGGCTTCTACCCAATTTATAACCGTCATATTTATAATTATCCGCGTCATCTAATTCTATTTTTTCTAACCATTCAATAAGATAATAATACTCTTCCAGTTCTGCTTTTTCATCAGGTGTGAGATTAAAAAGAAGGGTATCTAAACCTTCGCCATAAATTCCTAATGGTTGTTTTTTGCTGTCATTACGCAAGCCGCGCAGGGCGTGAATGTCTAAATTATAAATTAGATAATCACGCAAAGGGAGATAAGCCTCTGGCTCTATTAAACCTATTGATTTTTTTTGCCATGTTTGAATATCGGCGGTTATGAATTGGCGAATTTGGTTGCTTGAATCTAAGGTAATCGCCAACTCCATCGTTTGTTTTGTTGATGGATTTTGGGTAGCAAATGCGCTCATGGTTAATGTGGGTTTTGCAATGCGAATGCCTTTATCATATAGCGTATCTGTATCTAGGCGATTTTCATAAGCCGCACTGAGAAAAGCAAGGGCTTCTAATACGTTAGATTTACCTGCCCCATTTGCCCCAATAAAAACGTTAATTCGTCCTAGTTCTAATTGGGTTGCAATAATAGATTTAAATTGCTTAATTTCCAGATGAGTCACCGATTGAACGGAAACAGGCAAGCGAAGCAATTGTGATTCTATTTTTTTCCGATCATTGACTGCGGCTAATTTTAAGCTATTCCACAATAGTTTTTCAGCTTCTAAATACTGTTCTAGTTTCTCTATTTGTGTTTTGCTCAAATTCCAATCATGACCAAGATTGCAATGGGTGCGCATTAGTT
Source organism: Thioflexithrix psekupsensis (assembly GCF_002149925.1). NCBI lineage: Bacteria > Pseudomonadati > Pseudomonadota > Gammaproteobacteria > Thiotrichales > Thioflexithrix > Thioflexithrix psekupsensis. The sequence goes on from NZ_MSLT01000023.1 coordinate 198,720, forward strand.
CTTTTAATGATTCGGCTAATGATTTCCATTCTTCTTTTGTACTTCCTATTGCGGGGATTCTCTCTTGTAGGTTTTTAAGTTCTTCTGTTAATGTTTCTTTATTTTTAGAAGTATTTTTTTCAATTAATTTACCAAACGATTCGTGAAAAATATTTATAGAATCATTTGAAATTTGAGTTAGTGGCATGGAAGCATAAACCAAGAATTTTTGGACCAAATAAAAAGTAAATTCAGGATGAATGTTTGAAGTAGTAAAAGAATGAAGGATTGTTGCAAAATTAAAGGAAGAATTGTCTACTAAAGGAGAACTGATTTCGTGGTCAAAACCAATGATAAAAAATACAGCAATGTTGTCGGCATGGGCAACAGCAAAAACGAGGTCAAAAATTGAGTAAGAAATCCCATTTAAACTAAGATAATAATAAAAACTTCTTTTAGTTGGTAGCGAATAAGACATATCAGATTCCAACGCCTTATTATTTACCCATTTCGCCAAATTCACCAAAGTTTCATCATCAGCAATTAAACTATCAATATAATCTTGTAATTTAGCAAAAAATTCATCTGAACCATCTAATAAACTAACGGTTAATAAAAACACCTCTCGCCAACGAACATCAGTCACATGAGGAATTAATTGATCAAGACAAGGAATTTGATTATTGGCGATATAATGCGCAGTAAAATACTCTTGAAAAGACAAGTGAGCAAAAGAATAAATATCTTTGGCACGTTCTATAAAAATCCCATGTTGGGCTGAAATCTCTTTTAACACCGCTTCGCCATTAATTTCTTGCGAATCAACTTTAGGTAATTTCTGCAAAAATAATTCGATGGCTTCGGCTAATTTTGCTTTGGGAAAAAATTGTTGATTTTGCTCAAAACAGTTGTAGGCAAAGTGGGCAAAAAATTGGATTTTATGTCGCTTTGATAATCCCTTATAAATCTCATCCCGTTTGATACTGCGATCTCGCGTATCCCATTTTTCCAAAAGGACTTGCATGGCTTCTTCATAAATGTCAGCACGCCGCTCAGGAAATCCCAATTTTTCTTGATAAATCAAACACAACAAAGTCAATAGAATTGGAACATTTCCTAATTCTTGCAATCCCTTATGCTCACTTTGAAAAAAATCAGTTAAAAACTGCTCGCCCCGTTTTTCATCCTGAGAAAACCATTTTTTTACAAAATTACGGACTTGTTCTTGTGTGAAATCAGCGACTTCTAAATAGGTAAAATTCTGTAACGAATAATCCGCGGCCGCAACGCGACAAGTCAATAATAAATCACATTTGCGATATTCTCGGCTGATCGCTTGCAAAGCTGACATCATGTTTCGCCGTTCATCATCGGCTTGGTTGACCTCATCTACCCCATCCAACAGCAACAAAGCCTGCCCTTCCTCCAGCAAATGCCGAATAAACGGTTCTGCATCAGGAAATTGGCAAATTTTAAATTGTTCAACTAAAAACGCCATTAAATCAAAATCTTTTAATCCTTTTTTTCGTACAAAATCCGCCCATTCGTGTAAAGTCACAAACATAGGCACTTTAGCAATTTTTCCTTCAACCGCTTGCAAGGTGATATATTTTAAAAAAGTGGTTTTACCCGCGCCTGGTTTGCCTAAAATAAACCAACGCTTTACCGTATTTTCTTTTTGCAATAAAGCAAAACCATCGTATCGCTGACGATTTTCTAAAATTTGAAAATTTTCTTGTAACTCATTGAGATTAAAACGTTGTTCGGCTGAAATTTTACTATGAACATAAACATCAGTAAAAAGCCCTGTTAAAGGGACAGATTCGGATTTACCCAATAATTTAATGTGGCCATAATCTTTTTTTAAAGCGCGGCGATAGGCTTCTTTGGCTTTATTCCATTGGAATTTTTCCCATTGATTACGAGCAGAATCACCTAATTTTTCAACTATTTTCTCCCCAAACTTTTCCCAAACCCATACTGTAGCCGATAATGGATCAATCATTGTATTTTACTCCTTAATTATGTTTATAAAATTGTGAAACTTTTGAAATGATCCTATCCCAGTATAATGACGCGGTCAATATTAAAAGGTTTATTATCACGCCAACCCCAGGGGCGAACCCACTGGTTCGCCCCAATTCATTTTGAACAAAACACGCTTACAACGGACGTTGCACCAAAGTAATGCTGCGATCTTCGTCATCAATGGATGTGCTAAAACCCAGTTTATTCATCAATTTTAACATGCCATAATTATTGGTTAAAACCTCGCCTTCAATGGTTTTTAAACCGCGGGATCGGGCTGCCGACATTAAGCAATTCATCAACTTATGTCCCAAACCTTTACCCTGCATTTCATCAGAAACCACTAAAGCAAATTCACAGGTTTCTCCATCAGGATTAATCGAATAACGCGCCACACCCACTTGCTTATCTTCGCCCTGATCATCGCGTATCACTGCAATTAAAGCCATTTCCCGATCATAATCAATTTGCGTAAAGCGCATTAACATCACCGGCGTTAATTCTTGCAATGTCTGCATAAAACGAAAATAACGCGATTCATCCGATAAATTACGCACAAAAACCTTTTCCATTTCGGCATCTTCAGGACGAATCGGACGGATAATTAAATCCGTACCATCAGGCAATTGCCATTGAGTCACCAAATGCGTGGGATAAGGATGAATCGCCATGTGCGCATAACGATCTGGCCCTGGCATATAATGCTGCACCACAATGCGCGCATCCACCGCAATCGCACCTTGTTCATCGACAATTAACGGATTAATATCCATTTCCTTAATCCACGGCAATTCGCACACCATCTCAGAAACCCGCAATAACACCTTTTCTAAAGATTCCCGATCCGCCGGCGGAAAATGACGAAATTGATCCAGTAATTTCGAGGCTTTGGTGTTCTCAATTAAAGTCCGCGCTAAATAACGATTTAAAGGCGGTAAACTAAAATTAACATCGCCTAATGCCTCCACCAACGTTCCCCCAATACCAAAACTAATCACAGGGCCGAATAGCGGATCGCGTACCACACCGACCATCATTTCTCGTCCATGGACACGATTTTCCATGCGTTCAATGGTGACACCGTCTAAATGCGCTTCGGGGCGTTTTTCTAGTACGGATTGCATAATGCTTTTATACGCATCGCGTACTTCTCGCGCACTGGTTAAATTTAACCGTACGCCACCGACATCGGTTTTATGCGAAATATCGTGAGAATTAATTTTAACCGCAACAGGAAAGCCAATGGATTCCGCCATGACTAAGGCTTCATTGACGCTGCGGGCAATGGTGGTACTGACCACGGGAATTCTAAACGCGCCTAACAACGCCTTAGATTCCATTTCGGTCAACACCTTACGCCGCTCTGCCAATACGCTTTCAATGATCATCCGTGCGCCTTCAACATCAGGCGGATCGACGCGTCCCAGCGACGCGGGCGTTTGTAATAATAATTGTTGATTGCGATGATAAGCCGATAGGTAAAAAAACGCTTCTACAGCGGCTTCGGGCGTGCGAAAATCGGGAATATGCGCTTGTACGAACCAATGACGGCTTTCTGTGGTCTGTTCTCCACCCATCCAACACGCTAAAACGGGTTTAGTGACTTTTTTCGCCAATTCAGCAATGGCTTTTGCGGTTTCTAAGGGTTCACTGACCACATGCGGCGTAAGAATCACCAAAACGGCATCCACGCCCTTATCTTCCAAACAAATCGACAAAGCTTGGGCGTAAACATCGGCTTTGGCATCGGTACAGACATCAATGGGATTGGCACGCGACCAAGCGGTCGGTAAACAAGCACTTAATTTGTCTAAACTGACTTGTGATAAATTCGCCAAAGGAATGCCCAAATCCGCAGCGCGATCCGTCGCCATCACGCCGGGACCGCCCCCATTGGTAATAATCACCAATTGATTGCCTTTGGCTTTGTAGCGAGAAGCCAGCGTTTTTGCCGCCGCAAACAATTGTCCAAAAGTGTAAACGCGAACAACACCTGCTCGTTTCAACGCGGCATCAAAGGCATCATCCCGGCCAATCAATGCGCCACTGTGCGACATGGCAGCGCGGGAAGTCGCCTCATGTCGTCCGCCTTTAATCACAATCACCGGTTTAACCCGCGCCGCCGCACGTAATCCACTCATAAAACTACGCGCCTGATGAATCCCTTCCACGTATAATAAAATGCCATGCGTTTGCGGATCAGACACCAGATAATCTAAAATTTCGCCAAAATCCAAATCCGCCGATGTTCCCAAAGACACCACGCTAGAAAATCCCACGCCATTAGGCACAGCCCAATCTAAAATCGCGGTGCATAACGCACCCGATTGCGACACTAAAGCCAAATTACCTGCTTTGGGCATTGACTTGACAAAAGTGTTGTTTAACCCAATCGAAGGTCGAATTAGCCCCAGACAATTCGGGCCGAGAAAGCGCAGCCCATAACGCTTGGCCGCATTGAGCAGATTTTTCTCTAACTTAACGCCCGCAGGCCCCGTTTCCCGAAAACCCACCGACACAATCACGGCCGTTTTCACCCCATATTGACCGCAGGATTCAATAATGGAAGGCACAACTTTCGCGGGGGTAATAATCACAGCTAAATCAATGGGTTCACTGATTTCTTGTAGATTTTTATAAACCTTTTGCCCTGTAATTTCTTCGTATTTGGGATTAATCGCGTAAATTTTCCCTTTGTAATCGCTCTGGAGCAGGTTTTGAAACACGATAGAACCCACCGATTCTGGATTGGCACTGGCACCAAATACCACGATAGAACGCGGTGTAAATAAGGGATGTAAATAATGTTTACTCATAAGATCATTCACCAACAATACGTAAAAATGAATTTAAAATGCTAGTATAACCAAAAATTCGCTTCTGGTGCGATGCAACATAAAAAGACTGGCTTATAATAGCGGTTTTGATGTGAAACACCTCATCTCACCGATTTTATTTTAAAATAAACTACATCTAGTCACGACGGAGCAATCATGCAAACAAAATGGATAGAAATTTGGGTCGGCGTATTTGTCGTGCTTGGCTTTGCGGCCTTGCTGATGCTGGCGATGCGTGTCAGCAATTTGGGGGAGGCATGGAATCGGGATCAAGGTTATCAAGTCACGGCGCGTTTTGAAAATATTGGCGGCCTCAAGGTGAAGTCCCCCGTGCGGATGTCGGGAGTTCGGGTGGGACGAGTGACGGATATTCGGTACGATGATACGTTATATCAGGCTGTTGTCACGATGACCATTGAGCCGCAATATCGCCGTATTCCTTTGGACACCTCAGCCGCTATTTACACCTCTGGCTTGTTGGGCGAGCAGTATATTGGGTTAGACCCGGGGGCCGATATTCATTACCTCAGCGACGCACCAAACAGTGAATTGATGATCGCCCAGTCTGCCATTATTCTTGAGCAGCTAATCAGTCGTTTTTTGTACAGCATGGCAGCGGGTGAAAATAAATAAATAAGGGGGACTTGTATTTTTTTGCATAAATGGGTATCCTTATAAGGTATTACCCAAACTTTTGTTTTTTATTATTTGTTAAGGAGTCACTATGAAACAACTGCAACGAGTGGTCTGTGGGCTGTTGCTGGCGTGCTTTGCCGTGGGGTCTGTGGTGTTTGCGCAGAGTGGGGATGCGGCACGCGATGTGGTGAAAAATACCACCGATCAGATGTTGACCGCTTTAAAAGCTGAACGAGAAAATTTGGAAAAAGACCCAGCGGGTGTGTACCGTTTGGTGGATCAGATTGTGCTGCCCAATTTTGATTTTGAGCGTATGTCCATGTTGGTGTTGGGGAAAAATTGGCAGCGGACTTCGGATACCCAAAAACAAGAATTTGTGCAGGTTTTTCGTGATCTGTTGGTACGAACCTACGCGGTGGCCATTGCCAAAGCGGTGTTAAAACCCGGTAGTGATGTTGAAATTGAATACTTACCGGTTTATGCCGATACTGCTTCTCGTTGGGTGACGGTCAAAACGCTGGTGAAACACGAAGGGAACACTTTTGCGATTGATTATAACGTGTATCCCACCGATCAACGCGAATGGAAGGTGTTCAATGTGGTGGTTGAAGGCATCAGTTTGGTCACCAATTACCGCACAGAGTTTAACAACGACATCAGTAATATTGGGATGGAACGGTTGATTGAGAAAATCAAAGCCCGCAACGAAGCAGAAATGAATCGCGCCATCGAAACCCAATAAAAAAACGGCTCCGATGAATCACGGATATTGCTGTTTTAGCAATATCCGTTTTGTTTTGTGATAGTAAACCCGTAGAGAGGACAATATGACAACAGCAGCCATCTCTGGAGATCAAGCCATTTGGCAATTACAAGGAGAATTGACTTTTGCCACCGTGTCGGATGTTTTGGCGATGGTAAAACAACGTCAACAACAATCAGGCTTCCCACAAACGATTGATTTAAGCCAAGTTAAACACACAGACAGCGCGGGTGTGGCCTTGTTATTAGAGATTTTGCGCTTATGTCAAGAGAAACCACCCGTGTTTCAACATATCCCAGAACAGATGCGTAAAATTGCGCAAGTCAGTGGGGTGGATGGATTTTTGAGTGGCGTTTGATTTTTCACAAGGTAAAATAGTTTCAATAAGTTAGCTTTTAATTCCACTTAAAAATGTAGGCTTTTTAAATACTTAGACCTTGACATTAACCATCTTACACTCTAACTTGTCAGAGATGAACCTGCAATCGCTAGACGATTGTGTGGGGATAGGGTGAGCCGATGGTGATTTAATTTTTTTGGAGAAATCTAATGAGTGTTGTTGCAAGTGCTATTGCAGAAGAAATCCCTCCAGCCTTGTTATTTACTGACAGTGCTGCGCTTAAAGTGAAGCAGTTGATCGAAGAAGAACAGAATGATGAATTGATGTTGCGTATTTTTGTGCAAGGGGGAGGCTGTTCTGGATTTCAATACGGTTTTACGTTTGATGATCGGGTACAAGACGGCGATACGGTGATTGAAAATCAAGGGGTTAAGTTATTGGTTGATCCCATGAGTGTGCAGTATTTGACGGGAGCGGAGATTGATTATACAGAAAGCCTAGAAGGCTCTCAATTTGTGATTCGCAATCCCAACGCGACCACGACCTGTGGTTGTGGTTCTTCGTTTTCTGCGTAGTCATTGATTTTTCGATTTTTCAAAAGGACAATCCCGCGTTGGATTGTCCTTTTTTATTGGATTATAAATTACTTGGGTTGAGCATTGACTGCGGCTTGTGCGGCTTGCGCACTGGCTTCGTCTAGCTTCAAAATCCACGTCAACATGGTTCTGACATGCTCTTCACTGACTGTCACCATGGGCGGCATGGCAATGCCAGCAGCCTCTTCTTTCCAATGCTTGCCGTAGGGATTACTGCCATGCAGTACGGTGTATACCAGTTCTTCAAACGCCGCCTCATTACCCGCATAACGTTGGGCAACCAGAAGGTAAGGAGGGCCAAAAGGTAAACTGGCCGCGCTATCCCCTTGCTTTGACTTCTCTTGTACACTGATGTCATGACAGTTCAAACACGCATTGTTTTTTAGCAGGGTCAACATCTCCACATCTACTGTGGTTTCGGGTGATTCCACGGCTTCTGTTGCCCACGCAGCCCCGTTGAACAGCAACCCTGCTGCACACGCGGCAATTAATGACATCTTTTTCATGGCTTCCTTCTTTCGTCTCATCGGACAATACAAAATGAATAAATAGAAATAAAAAATATAGGGATGTGGTTTTTATCCAGAATTCGCTGTTCTAAAGCTGATTAATTAGACACGATAAAACACGACTTCCACCTGAGTTATTTTAGCAATAGATGCGTGTTAATTAAAGATTCACGCCCTGCATAAAATGGTTCTATGATTTTATGCAAGGCGACAAGCCAACGTGACCACAGGGCTAGTTGACGGCGGAAGGTTCAGTGTAGGTTAAACCATATTCGCTAAACCATTGCTTTAGCTGTCCATTTTTTCGCAGGTCGGCGACAATCTCGCTCAACTGTTGTGCCAATTCAGTGTGATCTGCTTTGACGGCAACCCCAATATCCCATTGACTGTTAAATCCGCGCATCTCCAAGGCTTGCAACGTCCAATTTTCGGCCAAAGTTCCTAACTGACCTTCCAACTGTCCCCGCATCCCCACCAAAGCCGCAATTTGACCCGATTTGAAGGCATTCACGCCTTCAATAAAATCAAGATAATGCAACAAACTGGGGGTTAATTCCCCTTCAAAAATGCTGCTTAAATAAATCGATCCTAAACTGTCAATTTCCGCACCGACTTTATGATTTTTTAAAATGCGCAGTTGATGCACAGCGGGAATTTGGGTGCGGTCAAACACAATCATCATTTGTTCATGGGCATAAGGCGCGGCAAAGCGCACACGCGGTTGTTTTTCGGCATAAACCAGATCGTAGGGAACACGCAACATGACATCAGCCGTTCCCCCACCCAAGTAATGTCCGCGCCACACCGCATTACGCAAATCGTCAGACATACTTTCGTCTGCTGTAATCCACATATAATCCACATTAACGCCCAATCCCTGCGCCAATGCCCGTCCCAACTCTACATCAATCCCCTTTGATTTGCCTTGATCGGTGTAAGAATAGGGCGGGAAATCTTTGTAAATGGCAACGCGCAACGCGCCTTTTTCTCGAATGTCTTGCAATTCTGTGGCGAAAACATGGGAACTAAAGCACACAATTAATACAGCAAAAGCAGTGATCCATTTCACGCCGTAACCTCCTCAAGTTTCGCTTATTTTTGGTACAAGTGTACCAGATGGGATTTGACTTTTAACTTGGTGTCGCCAACCTCAGCACATTCATCGTTATCCGCATCCACCTGATCTGGACTGCACAGCGTGGAAACAAAAGCCCAAATTGACCATAAGGCCTCTTGGCTGATTTTATCCGCCATGGCTGGCATGTACACCGCACCATTTCGTACAACACCATTGACCACGCGAGAAGCAAATAACTCATCCCCATCAGGAATTTCATATTTGCCTTCAGGTTCATCAGGATTTTCGACCAAATCCGCAAAAGTTGCCCGCAAATCAGGCGCAATCCCGCCAGAAACCGCTCCCATTCCATGACACATGGCACAGTTCTGCGCGTAAGCTCCCTCACCGATCTGCACTGCTTTTGCATTACCGTAATAAGGATTTTGTTCTACCCATTGATCGCCTAACAGGGGTTCTAACCCCGTAATGTCCACTTTCTGTGGGGTGACGTTGCCGTGCGCCCACAGCGCACCCGTCAAAACAGTAAACATCAAGCCGGTGGCCACAGCCATTTTTTTTACGTATCGATTCATCATAAATTGTATCACTCAAAACAGTATAAAATTCACAGCAGACTGAAATGGGTTTCAGTCTGCTCTATTTTCAGTTATTGCGATAAGGCAGAGCGGTGTAATTTGAACACCCAAACAGAACCGCCTTGATTTAACTCACGAATCCGTTTGGCGACTTCTCCCCCCCACAAAGGCACAGCTCCACCCCAACCGGATAAGACGGCAATGTATTGTTGTCCGTCCATTTCCCAAGTGGCAGGCACACCAATCACACCTGAACCCGTTTGGAACTTCCACAACTCCGCACCCGTCTCTGCATCAAAGGCTTTAAAATAACCCTCTGGCGTACCCGTGAAGACCAAACCACCCGCCGTCGTCATGATACCGCCCCACAACGGTGCTTCATTCTTATATTCCCACTTCCACTCACCGGTGACGGGGTCAATGGCGCGTAAAACACCAATGTAATCTTCATACAGCAATTTCACCGTAAAACCCGCACCTAAATAAGCCGCCCCTTTTTTATAGGTAATTGGCTCATTCCACAAATCCATTCCCCACTCATTCAATGGTACATAGAAAAGTTTGGTTTGTGGGTTATAAGCCATAGGCATCCAGTTTTTCGCTCCTAAGAACGAAGGCGAGGCAAATACAGATTCACCTTTTTTGCCGTCTTTGGAAGCAGCAGGATTACCCGGACGCAATCCGGTTTCCACTGGGCGACCCGTTTCTAAATCAATACGTTCTGCCCAACCCACTTGAGTGACTGTTTTGAAGGCATTTAGCAATTTACCGTTTTCACGATTGATGACATAGAAGAAACCATTACGGTCAGCTTTACCGCCGGCTTTAATCACTTGGCCGTCTTTTTCATAATCAAACGGAATAAACTCATTCACCCCGTCATAATCCCAACCGTCATTAGGCGTGGTTTGGTAATGCCACTTAATCACACCTGTGTCTGGATCAATCGCTAAGGTTGATGTAGCAAATAAATTGTCACCGGGACGAGTATGAGAGTTCCAAGGCGAAGGATTCCCCGTCCCTATGAAAATAAGATTGGTCTCTGCATCATAAGTTCCACCCAACCAAGGCGCACCGCCTCCGGTTTGCCACATGTCTCCCGGCCAAGACATAGGCAGGTCAGCTCCTGTAATTCCGTTGTCTTTTCCGTCCAAAGTTCCCATGTGACCTTGAATCACAGGGCGACTCCACACCAATTTACCCGTCAACGCGTCGCGGGCTTCCACCTTACCCACAACACCAAATTCACCACCAGAAACGCCAGTGATAACCTTGCCTTTGACGATCATGGGAGCAGCGGTGTAAGAATAGCCCGCTTTATAATCGCCCAAACGCTCGCGCCACACGACTTTGCCCGTAGACTGTTTTAACGCCACCAATTGGGCATCTAAAGTGCCGAAAATAACCAAATCACCATAGACTACCGCACCCCGATTAATCACGTCACAGCAGGGCATAATTCCATCGGGCAGACGATGATTGTATTCCCATAATTCTGTCCCGGTGCGCACGTCAATGGCAAATAAACGAGAATAAGATGCGGTGACAAACATGCGTCCGTCATGAACAATCGGTTGGGCTTGTTGACCGCGTTGTTTTTCTCCCCCAAAAGAAAACGACCACACAGGGACTAAATCCGCTACGTTTTCTTTATTAATTTGGGTCATTGGACTGAAACGTTGTCCTTGTAAACCTAAACCATAGGTTAAGACGTTCTCAGGGGTATTGTGGTCATTGAGAATGTCCTCGTCGGTCACTGGCACAACGGCAGGCTCTTCAGCCCACGTCGATGTCCCCGTGAAACCAAGTGCGCCTACCATTAATGCAGCGGCAATGCGGCGGGTGATCAGAGAACGTTTTGTTAAATTCATGCGTCATCTCCTTTAGCGGGAATGGATGGGTTATTGTTGTGAGTAAAAAACAGTTTAGCTTGGGCGCAAGAACAATGCCAATACAAAATATTATGACTAATACACTGTTTTTAATAGAAATTTTTTGGAAAAAATCAACGAAAATTCGCCAAATCCACTGTGCCATAATTGGGACACTGTAAAAATCAACGGGGCAAATTGTTTCAGAGTTGCAACAGGGAATCTGTTTGTTTTAGCAGAGGGGATTTTTACAATTTTGTGCAGAATGGCGCAAATGAAACTAAGGCCAATTTTTGGATAAAATAAACCCTTGTCAGCCGCTAAAATCGCTTTAGAATCAACTAACAAGGGAAATTTTTTTTAACGATTGCTGATGTACATTGTGACTTCAAAGCCAAAACGCATTTCGGTGTAAGCAGGTTTAATCCACATTGAGTTTTCCTCCTAAGAAGGTGTTGGTTAGGGAGAGAGGTCAAACGCAGTCTCTAGCGATTTGCGGCTTTTTTATGCGATCCGCGTGACTATTCTGGAGCCTGCTTAATCAAGTGTAATGGTTCAATCTGGAGATTGCAAACTCAGTTGAGATGAACTGGGATGGGAATTATTTTATTTTTTGCAAAAAAAAGGTGTTTTCCAGAATTTTTAGGAAAACACCATGAAAAAATCAAATTTTTACGTTATTTTGTAAAAACAGGGGATTAAACCATTCAATGGCAAATTTCCCCTGATGATGACATTAAGCAGCTTCTGCTTCCTCGTCTTCCTCTGTTTCAGAACCTTCTTCTGCTGAAGTTTCAGCAGGTTCTTCGCTGGCTGGCTCTTCGGCAGCGGGTTCTTCGCTGGCTGGCTCTTCAGCAGCAGGTTCTTCACTGGCTGGTTCTTCGGCAGCAGGTTCTTCAGTGGGTTCTTCGGATTCACCGGTGTCGCCTTCGGCTTCTTCCTCATCATCAAACAAATAATCCCACTCGCTGGTGTCTTCACCGTCAACCACTTCGTCAACGAAACCATCTCCACCCATATCCCCATCAACCATGCCATCTCCGTCAGCATCTTCTACGTCCGCGGCGGCTTCAGCACTGATTTTAATACGAGTAACACTGACTAACGCACCAAATCCTTCATACCAATCGCCAATTTTAGCCGCATCGCCACCGGGTTTTACCAGTACTAACGCCAGTTGGTAAACGCCCGCAGGAATCGCTGAAGTGTCAATAACACTTTCAACTAAGCGGCCTTCTCCCAACATTTTCACAGGAAAAGCCACCGCACTGCCACCCGGTACGTACATCAATACTTGGGCTTCGGCTTGTTTGTTTAACAAGGGTTTTAAACTGGCTGGTAATGCCAATTCGATGGTCATGGTGTCACCGGCATAAAATACTTGTTTGTTGGCTTTGATTAAGCCGGGGCGAGAACCGGGTTTACCCAGCACTTTGTTTAAAATCGCGCTGGCTTTTTTCGCCTTTTCTGCGGGGGCAAGCAACATGGGCTTGTCGCCGGGTTTTTCAGGTTTAGCGGGTTTGTCTGGAGCAGATAATGGTGGTTTTCCTGCATCTTCTGGCTTGCCTTGCGCGAATACTGCGCCGCCGGCAAAAGGTAAAGCCAATGCAACGGCCAATGTCAGGGTTTTGATAGTAAAACTTTTCATGAAGAATAACCTCTTAAAATTGAGTTTGGATTGGGGCTATTATAGGTGACTTTAGTGAAAAACACCATGAGGTTTTTACCCAAAACGAATTAAGATTTATCCTGATACCATTTATCGGAATATTTGCACATTTTCTTAAAAACTAAACTTTTCTTTTTTAAGAATGCCTAACTTTTCACAAAGCCGCTTTTAACGCCCGACGAATTAAATCCTCACTGGTGGCTGTGGGATCGTAAATGGCATTGACCCAATGGGTCGCATCTTGGGGTTTGTAACCCAATGCAATTAAAGCACTAATGGCATCATCTTGAGGGCGGGTCACGCCTTTATTTATCGGCGCAGAGGAAAAATCAGCGATACGTTGGGGATCGCTCGAAAGGCTTGTGTCCAAACGGTCGCGCATTTCTACAATTAAACGTTCAGCGGTTTTTTTACCGACTCCGGGAATGCGTATTAATCCTGTACTGTCGTTTTGCTGCACGCAACGTAAAAATTCTTGCGCATCCATTGCCGATAAAATACTTAACGCCAATTTTGGCCCCACACCATTCACGCGAATTAAGCTACGAAATAAGTGTCGTTCGCCTAATGTCATAAAGCCGTATAATATGTGGGCATCTTCACGAATACTTAAATGAGTATATAGAATAATTTCCTGTTGCAATTCGGGTAATAAATAAAACGTAGATAGCGGAGCTTGCAATTCATAGCCAACGCCTTGTACGTCGATCATAAGATCAGGGGGGTGTTTTGCGATAAGAAGACCGCGTAATTGTCCTATCATTCTTGTTTTACTCGACAGTTTTAGTGACGATTTGATTTCGGCCTTGTGCTTTGGCCAAATAAACGGCGTGATCGGCGTGACTTAATAATTGTTCTGGGGAATTGTGGCCGTTAGGTAGAATGCTGCTTACACCAATGCTCATGGTCACTTGTTGTGACACTTCTGAGGTTTCATGTGCCAGTTTTAATGCAGCCACATTGTCCTGCACCCGTTGCGCCACATGAATTGCGCCGACTGTCGGCGTGTCAGGCAGGATAAAAATGAATTCTTCCCCTCCATAACGCGCCACCAAATCGCTGGGACGATACACCGCTTTCGACAAAGCAATAGCCACTTGTTTTAAACACTCATCTCCAGCAACATGCCCGTAATCGTCGTTATAACGTTTAAAAAAATCAATGTCGCAAAACAGCAAGGAAAGCGGTTTGTGGTCACGTAACATTTGTCGCCAACTTTGTTGCAAATATTCGTCGAAACGCCGCCGATTGGCCAGTAACGTTAAACCATCTAAAGTTGCCAATTGTTGTAACGTGCGATTGGCTTCACGCAGTGCCAATTCAGCTTCTTTGCGGGCTTCAATTTCTTCTAATAGGCGGGCGTTTTCTTGTTCTAACTGTTGTTGTAGGAAGCGTAGTGTCAGGTGAGTGTGAATACGTGCAAGCACTTCTTCTTGTTGAAAAGGTTTGGTAATGTAATCGACCGCGCCTAAGCTGAAACCATGTATTTTATCTTCAATATCACTGAGCGCGGTCATGAAAATAATGGGGGTACGTTGGCAGATTTGCTGATGTTTCAATCGATCACAGGTCTCAAAACCATCAATTCCATTGGGCATCATGATGTCTAATAAAATCAGATCAGGGTGTTCAGACAACGCGATTTCAATGGCGGATTCGCCCGTTTGTGCGACTAAAATTTCATAAGATTCCTTACTAAGTAATTCAAACAACACGCCTATATTTTCTGGCATATCATCCACAATGAGTATTTTGGCTACACATTTCATTGCCTTATTTCCCGTCGGTAAAGCGATTTTTCAGGGGGGTAGGGCATGATTTTAACACCACTGGCGTGGCTTCTCACTTTCTTTCACACGAAAAAAAACGCCCCTAAGTTTTTTGCTTAGAGGCGCATTCTACTTTTGAGAGAGTTTAACATCTCTCATCTCCTAACGCCTTATTTGCTTTGTTAAAAGTCGAAAAACTAAGGCGATTTGGATAGTTAAGAATTATTTACAGTTAGAGGGCAACATGCCTACTTCCATACCTGCATGAGTACAAGTCCAAGTTTTCTTGGTTAAGTCATATTTCAGTTGTAACTGACCAACAACTTTAGGATCGGCGAAAGTTGCACCGTAGGTCAAAGCGTCCACTTTGGTGACGGCGTTCACATATTTACCTGCGGTTTTACCACCGATTGAACCGATTGCAGGCAGTTCTGCTGTTCCTTTAGAAGCCATAAATTCTTCGGCTGGAGTCTTCAAACCACCGAGTAATTGTACGCCTTCAGATACTTTAGCGCGTAACAGATAATCTGTATAAGCAGGAATAGCAACGGCAGCCAAAATACCAATAATAGCCACAACGATCATCAATTCGATCAATGTGAAGCCTTTTTGCATCGTTTTCATGAGTTTTCTCCGTGAGAAGTGAGGTGAGTAAAGAGTCTGAACATTTAAGCCGTGAGCGGCTACTTTACCGTTTTGATCCCATCTAATCCGACGGGGATCAACAGAGCATTGTGCCACTTCTTGGAATCAAATTCAAGTCCGTAAAGTCTCAAGCAAGTCCCATACGGGGTTCAACCACTAAGACAAAAACTCCAGACCACTCACCGTAAGATGGGGATCGAAGCAGGACATTTCTATCCTTGCATTAAAAGCATTTAGTCCATTAAGTATCCCCCGTACTTGATTCTTTATTATGCAGTAATTATACCAAAAGTTTTTTTTATTTAAAAAACAAATAGTTATGTTTAAAGCGATTAAGTAGTTAAACAAAAATATTCAGCCACTAAAACCGTTCAGGATTTTGACTTTTCTACCGCCCCCTACCCCCTCCTGCTAGGAGGGGGGAAAGAGATGAGGTTATTTTAATAATAAAAACAACCTCTTACTCCCCCTCCTAGCAGGGGGGGGCTGGGGGCGGTAGAAATATTGATATGCCAGATTATTTTCCTTTAGGTACTTATATACTGTTGTTTTTGACCATTTTGCGCAAAAACTGTTGTTTTTGACCAGAGAATTTCTTATTAAAAACAATAAATTATAGCGTAAAACAAGCAAAAACTGTTGTTTTTGACTAGAAAATTTCTTATTAAGAACAATAAGTTATAGCGTAAAAAAACTGTTGTTTTTGACCAGAGAATTTCTTATTAAAAACAATAAGCTATAGCGTAAAACAAGAAAAAACTGTTGTTTTTGACCATTTTGCGTAAAAACTGTTGTTTTTGACCAGAGAATTTCTTATTAAAAACAATAAGCTATGGCGTAAAACAAGCAAAAACTGTTGTTTTTGACCATTTTGCGCAAAAACTGTTGTTTTTGACCAGAGAATTTCTTATTAAAAACAATAAATTATAGCGTAAAACAAGCAAAAACTGTTGTTTTTGACCATTTTGCGCAAAAACTGTTGTTTTTGACCAGAGAATTTCTTATTAAAAACAATAAATTATAGCGTAAAACAAGCAAAAACTGTTGTTTTTGACCATTTTGCGCAAAAACTGTTTCTCTTGCTCCTGTGTTGGCACGTGCGCGGGAGAGATTTTTAATCAATTAAAAAAGGGGAATAACTGTTTGTTATTCCCCTTTTATGCCTTAATTAAAATCGATTAAAATCGCTAAGTTAAGACCGTTCCCGTATGATTTTGGGCGTGACGAAAATGAGTAATTCGCGTCGGCTGGTCTCTTTCTGGGTTCGTTTGAACAAGTTACCGACTAAAGGTAAATCACTAAAAAATGGTACACGAGTGACGCTGTTATTGCGGTTTTGTTGGTAAACGCCACCTAACACCACTGTTTCTCCATTGTCCACTAAGACTTGTGTGGCGATTTCACGCTTGTTAATGGCACGCTCACCAGTGGTCAGTATTTGCTGTCCCATTTCGTCAGAAGTCACGAGCAAGTCCATAATAATGCGATCATCCGGAGTGATTTGCGGCGTAACTTCTAATTGTAAAACAGCATTTTCAAACTGAGTTTGCGCCCCTTGATCAGAGACAGTACGATAAGGAATACGTTGTCCTTGTATAATCGAGGCTTTATGCTGATTGGCTGTGATCACCTTTGGTGTGGCTAAAACTTCCGCTGTCCCATCGGTTTGCGAAGCTGCTAATTCCAATTGTAATAAATAACTGCCCACCTTTCCGATGGCTAAACCCAAAGCTCCCGCCGGATCCCCCACGGGTAAGCGCACAATAAAGTTTTCTTGCGAGTTGGAATTGAGATAGTCACCAGAAAAAGTATTGCCACCTGAGGTAAATGCCGTTCCTTCTGAATACACCGTGTCCCCTTCCAACTTCCCGCCCATGACAATACCATGACCATGACCTAAGTCTTGATTCAAACTATGCCCAAATTTTACCCCCAACTCTTTAGCAAACGTGTCCTCCGCAATCACCACTCGTGATTCAATCAACACTTGCCGCGAGGGAGTATCAATGGCTTCGATCAATTGACGAATGTCTGTCAAATAAGATTCCGTATCTTGAACGATTAAAGTGTTAGTCCGCTCATCAAACGAGACGCTTCCCCGATCCGAAACAAAACGTTGCGCCTGATCCGCTGTCCCCCCTGAATATAACAAGTTAGCTAAATCTTCGGCTTTAGCATAATTAATTTGAATGTATTGAGTGCGTATGGGTTCAAGTTCTTTAATTTCTTTTTGTGCTTGTAATTCTTCTTTATCGCGGGCATCCAGACTTCTTTTCGTATCAATAATAATGACGTTTTGCCCGAATTTACGTTTAGCCAAGCTTTTCGCTTCTAAAATAATATCCAAAGCCTGATCCCATGGCACATTTTGCAAGCGTAAAGATAACTTATCGCCTTGATTCACATTATCCGTGATCACCACATTAAACACTTCCCCAGAAACCTCTGGACTTAATAATAAATTTAAAGCAGAACGAATTTGAATATCTTGGAAATTAAAATTCACATTACGTCCCGTATAAACAGGGTCTTTACTGCGTAAACCGCGTGATTCTTCTTCAGGTTCAACGGGACGTTCATTAATTTTAATAATATATTGTCGCCCAGTTTGATTTGCAAAATAATCGTAGCGCACTCCTTCACGCATCGTCACCAACATTCGCGCATCTTTACCTTGGGGATAAGCATCAACCGAATTCACCGGCGTAGCAAAATCAGTCACATCCAAACGGCGATCTAAATGAGATGGTAACACGGCATTTTGAAACACCACTTCAATATCTCGATCTCGACGACCGCGATTAATGCTGACAATTTGATTGGGATTGGTCACTTCTACAATAATCCAACCTGCCCCATCATCGTTACGCCGAAAATCAACCTGCGTAATCGCAGGCCCCGTAGGCAGAGGTTCTGCCAAAGGTTCTGCGGCTGTTGAAGCCTCAAACACAGGCGCAAGCTCTGCGGGAGGAATGTAAGCGGCAACGGTTTGCGTGGCGGGCGGTGGCATTGTGGGACGATGTGCGGCAGCGGCTTGTTGAGTCACCATGCTGACGGGATCATTTCTGTCACCGGCCGCCGTAGAACTCCCCCCCATCGCTGTCCCGTCAATCGCCACAAAAATCTTATTACCCACTTGTTGAATGTCAAAAGGAGACATGCGCAATAAATTAATCACTACTCGCACTCGATCTTCTGTCTCCACTGCCCGCACTTGCTGCACTGCTCCTGCACTGATATTTACGTTGCGTTCGGTGGTGTTTAGACTGGTATTAGGAAAATCAAGCACAATACGAGCAGGATTATCCGTGGAAAAATGAGGTGGAGCGGCGTTTAAAGGGCTGGCCAATTCAAGCACTACTTGTATTTTATTACCGGGTAAACTGGAATGACCCAACCGCTCCAGACGGTTATAGCTTTGTGCCTGACTGGTTTGATTCAACAAAAGCAGCAGCAGAGTGCTTAGGAACAAGTTAAACAACAAGCGTCTCGGCGGTTTATTCCAATCCCAACTCACGCCCGTGAAATAATCGAGGGTTTTCATGTTAATGCGTTCCACTGTATGAATGATGAATGGTGAGTGACGAATGATGAGTTATTTTAACTGCCAAAAATAATTCATCATTCAGAAAGGCTAGTTTCAACGTCCGGGTTCAGGCAGGACAATCTGGGCGGGCTGTTCACGCCAGCAACCCCGGTCGTCTTGTCGTAATTCAGTAATTTCAACTTTGGCTTGGGTAATATACTCAACCCGGCCGTAATGCTGCCCAACAAAGTCCCCCACTTTAACCACGTGGGTCAATCCCTCCGTATCTTCAAGTACTACTTGTAAATCACCCGATCCGCCCGCCAGCGTGCCAACCATCGTCAAAGAATCCAATGGCATTTTTTCTAAACCATAGCGATTACGGTAAATAATATCTGGCGGAGTACCACAAGCAGGGTCTAGGACAATTTGCGCCGTGGTATTCTGATTTTCCTCGTTACCGCTGATTGGGCGGAATGGATCACGCAGATGATTCTGGTTATACACCACAGGTGGCACGAGGGTAATGGCAGGAATGGGATCAACTTGAGGGTTTTCGCGTTGATTAATACGGTTAATGTATTCCTTCAGATCGGACATATCCGGCTCACCACAACCGACAAGCACAACGGTTAACCCCATGAGCAACCCATATCGTAGTCTTAGCGAAGGAAAGGAGGAAAAATAGGATGTGATATAACTGGGCATGTTGACTAAACTCCCTTATCCTCTTCTTCTTCCTCACGGATATAATAAATTTTAGCCACCATTTCCATGGTGATGTTTTGAGCGACTCCTGCGGCCACATTGCGTGGCGCACTGATACTGATTTCTTCTTGCGTCACAATACGCGGCATCGCCGCGACGTTGCTGACAAAACGCCCAAACGCATGATAATCCCCACTCAAACGCAAGGTGATAGGCTGTGTCACATAAATTTCTCCAGTGACTTCGGGACGCGGTTCAAACAATTGCACTCGCAAACCACTGCCAATTGCCGCTTGGGAAATATTTTGAATCAAATCGCCCACATCCGCTTTACTGGGTAAACTGCGTTGTAAATCGGCTAAAGAAGCTTCAATTTCAGCTAATTGGGCTTTTAATTGTGGTAAACGTGCTGCACTGAGTTGTTTTTCTTCAAAAGTGCGGCGTAATGTGTTTTCCTTATCTTTTACTTGCTGTAATTGTGCGATTTGGTTTTGGGTATCGAAGTAATAACCCGCAAATAAAGCCCCACCAAATAAAACAGCCACCACTATTGTTTTTGCTAAAATCGGCCAATTACCGATATTGGCAGGGTCTAGGTTATTTAATTCGTCTAAATTCATGACGACCTCTACTCTTCTTCTGTGGGTTTACGGGGGCTTTCCAGTTTGACGGACAAGGCGAAAAATTTCGATTCGCGGCCACCGCCCCGATCACCGGGACTGCGGCGGCGTTCTTCTTCCCGAATAATCTTGGGCGCGGGTTGCGCCAACCACTCCGAAGCGTCTAAATCCCGCATCAGAGAAGCCACCCGCGCATCCGATTGCGCAAAACCTTCTAAAATCAATTGTTCTCGCTCTTGTTTAAGCAAAATAAAATGTACCCCTTCAGGTACGCGCTCAACAATTTCGCTTAACAGATGCACGGGACGATTACGGCTGGCCTCTAAGGCTTGGATGGCTTCCATGCGCTGTACCATGCGTTTTCGTTTTTGTTGTAAGGTTTTGATTTCTTCGATTTGCTTTTCTAGGCGAGCAATTTCTTGTTCTAACATTCGGTTGCGGGCTTCTTGGTAGTTGATCAGGCTTTGCATGTAGGTGTGAACCCCCAACACAATCAGCCCCGCTATCGCTAAACTCACGCCGACAATGATACCAAAACGAATTTCACGTTCTCGCTTTAAAGTATCACGCCAAGGTAACAGGTTAATATGCGCCATGACTGAGAATCCTAAAAGTTAGCGTCTTGCGTCAAAAGTACGCAAAGCAAGGCCACAAGCAATCATCAGAGCCGGTGCATCCGTCATCAAGGCTTTTTTACTCACCCGTGAAGCCACTGACATGGCTGCAAAAGGGTTAGCGATGTTGATATGTCCGCCCACTCGACTGTTGATGTGTTCAATAATGCCGGGAATGGAAGCACACCCGCCTGCCACTAAAATGTGCGATAATTTGCCATAAGTAGAAGTTGAGTAATAAACTTGGATCATTCGGGCAATCTGTTGTGCCATTTCCATTTTGAAAGGTTCTAACAGTTCCGTTTCGTAATCGTCGGGCAAGCCTCCATTGCGCTTGGCTAGGTTCGCTTCTTCGTGGCTTAGACCATAACGGTGGTGAATTTCCTCGGTTAAGCGATGGCCGCCGAACATTTCTTCACGAGTAAATACGATCTTGCCGCCACCCAAGACATTCATGGTTGAGGAGGTTGCGCCGATTTCGATTAACGCCACGGTTTCTTCGGGGCCGATTTCGGGGTCGTTTTCTACCACCAATTGTAATGCGTTTTCTAAGGCATAACGTTCAATATCAACCACTTTGGCTTTTAAGCCGGCAATTTCCAAAGCGGCAATGCGACTGTCTACATTTTCCTGACGACAAGCGGCCAGCAGAACATCTACCCGATCAGGCTCTTTTTCGTTGGGACCGAGAACTTCAAAGTCGAGATTGACTTCATCCAAGGGATAAGGAATATGTTGTTCGGCATCCACTTGAATCGCGGCCAACATTTCATCATCGGTCAAACCACCGGGCATACTGATGGTTTTGGTCATCACCGCAGGGCCTGCCACCGCCACCGCCGCAAATTGGGCGTGAGGTTTGGCACGACGGACAGCCCGTTGAATGGCATCACCGACGACTTCTACTCCTTCTTCGGTGATGTTTTTATCCTCGACCACTTTTTCGGGCAGAGGTTCCATGGCGTAGCTTTCGACACGATAACTGGCAGCACCTTTGCCTGTGCGACTCAGTTCTAACAGCTTAACCGCCGTGGAACTGATGTCAATTCCCATGATAGGGTCTGGTTTAAGACTGAAGATTCCCACGTTTTTTCCTTTTAAAACGTTTAAGTTATCTAGGATTTATGCGATTATACATTAACCTTTGCGTCTAAGTATAGTCAATACCTAGTAAAAACCAAATTTATTGATTTGTACATTTTACCAAGTCGGCGCGGAAATAATCACAAAATACTAAAATCTGGATGTGATTTGTGTTTCGGGAAATGAGATAAATGATTTAGAAAATGAAGAGAATAATGTACATTTGCGGTTCAAACTCATTGACAGGATGTTAAATTGGCTTTGTGTTACCTATTCTTGTTTCTGCTGGGCCTGATCCCTTTGGGGGTGTGGTATAAGCGTCGGATGCGGCGGGCGATTAACTCGCTCACCGTAGCCGTGCAACAGACTTTGCCTCAGGGAAAAGGGTATCGCTCACCCGAACTTCCCCACGAATGGTCATCTTTGCAACAGGCCTTACAGGAATGCTTTCAACAGGTTTATCACACCGAACAACAACAGCGTCAACATCATGTGTGGTTACAACACGCCATCGACAGCACCAGCAGTGTGCTGTGGCGGTGGGATGGGCAAGAGGATTTGGTATTTCTTCCCTCAGAATATATGATGCCTCCCTGTTTTTCTCTGTGGCTTCAGCGGATTCATTCCGAGGATCGGCCGCGAGTGGCGGAGGGGTTGCGTCGCCAATGGACAGAGCCGCCGGTGCCGTTTCAATTCACCTATCGTATTCAAAATCTAAAAGGCGAATGGCGTTGGCATCAGTTATCTGGTTTAGCACAACGCAACTCCGCGGGCGAAACCCAATGTTTTATCGGTTTGTATCGAGACACTACAGATGAACAGTCGCTGGATCGGGCTGTGCGCACGCTCGCCCAAACCTTGCCATTAAAAATAACCGATTATGCCCAAACCTTATTGTACGCTCTATGTGAGTTACATCATGCGTCGCAAGGGATCATTATTTTATTTTCCTCGTCAAGCAGTGAGCAGGCGGTGGCGTGGGTGGTTTGGCGCGATGGTCAGTTACAATCAGATTCCAATTTTTCTCCCGCTACGTTTACTTTGGAACAATCTCCGTATGCGCAAACCTTAAAACAAGGTTCATTGTTGATCAATCAGCATTTATTAGGTCATTATCCGCGGGTGCCGCCATTTGACAATGTGCCTTTACACAGCTATTTGGGCAGTTTGTTAATTGCGCCACAAAATGATCGACTGTTGGGTATTATTGCCGTGTTGGGAGTGCATCCGTTGCACGTGGAAAAGTCGGCACGTCATCTTTTTAGTCGTTATGCGCGGCGATTGGCGTTTGAATTGGCGCGTCTTTCTGCTGATCAGTTTGATGGACTGCTTGGGGTTGAGCGGAACAATGTTAGACTGCCTCCTTCCCGCTTGCCTGCTGAAACCCCATCGAATCCTCCCCGAAAAATGGGAGATGTTCTGGTGGTGGATGACAGTCCGATCAATCAGGATATGGTTGCCAGTATGTTAAAACGCTTACATTATCATTGCGATACGGCGAATAATGGATTAAATGCTTTACAATTTTTACAACAACACCATTATGATGTCGTATTAATGGATTGTGAAATGCCAGAAATGGATGGTTACACCGCCACGCGCCAATGGCGCGCTTATGAACAAGCGCATCAATTGGCACGTACCCCCATTATCGCGCTCACCGCTAACGCCTTAGCCGAACATCGACAAGTTTGTGTGGATGCGGGAATGGATGGTTTTTTGACCAAACCGCTGCGGTTTAAAGTGTTGCGTGATACTTTAGCACATTGGACGGAATCTTCTATGAGCGACTCTCCTCTTTCTCCAGACTGCCTTTCTGAATCTCGTCCAGCGGAGGAAGCCACGCCGTGTAAACAATTACCCGTTTTAGAGCATAGTGTGTTGCAAAATCTGCAAAAGATCATGGGGGTGGATTTGTACCCTTTATTGCAACAATTTATTTATACTTTGCCTGCGCAGGTGGTGGAATTAAATGATTTATTTGCTCATGCGCAATGGGAAATGTTGGCACGCAAAGCCCACCGTTTAAGAGGAGAAAGTCTACAAATTGGGGCGATGCGTATTGGTCAATTGTGCCAATTTATTGAATTAGAAGCTAAATCTAGTTCAATATCCCCTGAATCTTTATCCATTTTATTACCGCAATTAAGCACCGAATTAACCGCATTTACCACTGCGATTTCGGAGGTTCTTCCCCATGACTAATTCAATTCGTCCTTTAATTTTAGTGGTGGATGACGCGCCACTGATGCGGGGAATTTTGGAAAGCGTATTGCGTAAGTACGGCTATGAAGTAGAAACCGCACAAAATGGACTGCAAGCGATTGATTTTGTTTTAGAATTTAGTCCTGATCTGATTTTAATGGATGCTGATATGCCGGTATTGGGGGGGGTGGAGGCTTGCGCGCAAATTCGATCTTTACCCAATGCGGAAAATTTGCCGATTGTCATTGTCACCAGTTTTACTGAAAGTGAATGGATAGATCGAGCGTATGCAGCGGGCGCGACTGATTATATTACAAAACCTGTCAATTGGGCAGTATTGCGTAATCGTATCAGTTATATTTTAAAAGCCAAACGTGCCGAAGAAGCCTTGTTGGATGAAAAAGAAAAAGCCGAGGTCACATTGGCATCGATTGGCGACGGGGTGATTACCACAGACGCATTGGGGCATATTGAATACATGAATCCCGTTGCCTGTCGCCTTACTGGATGGGAATTGGAACACGTGAAAGGGCAACCTTTAAACGATGTTTTTTTCATCTTAGATGAACTGTCGCAACAACAAGTTTTTCTTCCCATTGAGCAATGTTTAACCCAAGGTAAAGTGGTTGAATTAGAAGGCAATACTGTTTTAGTGCGTCGTGAAGATAATGTTTATTTTGCCATTGAAGATTCGGCTGCTCCCATTCGGGATCGTAATGGTCAAATTATTGGTGTGGTTTTAGTGTTTCATGATGTCACTGAAAATCGCAAGATGACTTTAGAATTAGCTTACCAAGCTCGACATGATGGTTTAACGGGACTTTATAATTTATTAGAATTTAATGAGCGTTTATTTGCCATTTTAAATCAAGAAAAAAAAACAGATCAGATTCAACATCATGTTTTAGTGTATTTAGATTTAGATCGTTTCAAAATTGTCAATGATACGTGTGGTCATGAAGCGGGCGATCAATTGTTGCGTAATGTGGCTGTGTTATTAAAAGAATGTTTGGAACGAAATAAGGGAACAATGAATGCCACATTAGCGCGTTTGGGGGGCGATGAATTTGGATTATTATTAGAAAATTGTGAGTTAGAAGCGGCTTTAGTGATTGCGCATCAATTACGTCAAGAGATAGAACAATTTCGTTTTTTTTGGGGTAAAAATGGTGATGTGCCGAGTTTATTTACCATTGGGGTGAGTTTGGGGGTGTTGCCGATTCGTTCGGATGCGGTGAATTTACAAGGGGTATTGGCAATGGCTGATGCGGCTTGTTATGCGGCGAAGAATTTGGGGCGCAATCAAGTGCATGTGTATCAAGACAATGATCACACTTTATTTGAACGCCATCAAGATATTCAATGGTTGGCTTTAATCAATGACAGTTTAAAACGTCCTGATGGTTTTATTCTTTTTTATCAAGAAATAAAGCCGCTTAATATGCCAGAATCGGGTTTGCACATTGAATTATTATTACGAATGCAAGAAACCGCAGGGCGTTTGTGTTTGCCGGGGGCATTTTTATCGGCAGCGGCGCGTTATGGTCTAATGCCGACGTTGGATCATTGGGTGATTCAACACGCCATGCGACAATTATCTGAAAACCCTAATTTATTAAATGCTATTAAGTTTATTAATATTAATATTTCAAGCTATTTATTAAATGATAATGAAATATGTGCTTCATTATTTAATCGGCTGATTGAATTCCCGCATATTGCAAAAAAAATATGTTTTGAATTGCCAGAAACGACGGTTATTACTGATTTGTCTCGTGCCAGTCAATTTATGCGACGAATTAAAGAATTAGGTGGTGCGATTGCGATTGATGATTTTGGTTCGGGATTGGCATCATTTTCTCGTTTGCGTCATTTGCCGATTGATTTTTTAAAAATAGATGGTGATTTAATTCACAATATGACTGAAGATAAGTTAAACGATGAAATGGTGCATTCTATTCACCGCTTGGCACAATTATCGGGAATAAAAACCATTGCGGAAAGTGTAGAAAATGATGATATTTTAACAAGTTTAGCCCAAATTAAAGTAGATTATATTCAAGGTTATCAAGTGGGACATCCTGTGCCATTAAAAGTGCTAATCGCAAAGCTTTAACGAGAATTTATTGTCATGACTGCGCCTATTTTATTACCGTTTGCTTATGCTCGTCGTCATGGTGTTATTGTGACGGGATTAACGCCACAACATGCCCATATTGCTTATCGCCAACCGTTAAGTCGTGTGACTTTGAGTGAATTGCGACGTTTTCTGGCTTGTCCTTTACAACTTGATCCGGTTTCAGAAGAACAATTCGAGCGTTTATTAACAGCCCATTATCAATATCAAGCCAATCAGTCCATGCAAATGATGGAGGGTTTAGGTGAAGAATTAGATTTATTTCAAGTGGCACAACAATTGTCGAATGAACCTGAAGATTTATTAGAAAGTGATGATGATGCGCCGATTATTCGTTTAATTAATGCGTTATTATCCGAAGCGATTAAAGAAAATGCGTCAGATATTCATATTGAACCTTTTGAAAGTCGTTTGGTGGTGCGTTTTCGTATTGATGGCGTGCTGCGCGAAGTGTTACAGCCGCGGCGGGTGCTTGCGCCTTTGTTGTGTTCACGTATTAAGGTCATGGCGAAATTGGACATTGCCGAAAAACGTTTGCCCCAAGATGGCAGAATTTCGTTAAAAATCGCAGGTCGTGCCGTAGATGTGCGGGTGTCTACGATTCCTTGTGGGCATGGGGAGCGGGTGGTTTTGCGTTTGTTAGACAAGCAAGCGGGGCGTTTAGATTTATCCCAAATCGGAATGCCTGACATGATGCAGCGGCGTTTACGCGAAGATTTACATAAACCCCATGGTATTTTTCTGGTCACAGGGCCTACGGGATCGGGTAAAACGACAACATTGTATGCGATGTTGAATTACCTTAATGACCGAAAACGCAATATTATGACCGTAGAAGACCCTATTGAATATTACTTAGATGGTGTAGGACAAACGCAGGTCAACAGCAAAGTGGGAATGAGTTTTGCGAAAGGGTTGCGGGCGATTTTGCGCCAAGACCCTGATGTGGTGATGGTTGGCGAAATTCGAGACGTAGAAACCGCACAAATCGCCGTCCAAGCCAGTTTAACAGGACACTTAGTGTTATCGACGTTGCACACCAACAGTGCGTTAGGCGCAGTGACCCGTTTACGCGACATGGGGGTTGAACCCTTTTTATTGTCATCCAGTTTATTGGGAGTCATGTCACAACGTTTGGTGCGGTTACTGTGTCCTGAATGTAAACAAGTAGAAATCCCCTCCGAATTAGAACGACAACGCTTTGGCTTGGCGAAAGATGTTGTATTATATCAAGCTGTAGGCTGTGAAGCGTGCAATGACATGGGTTATCGTGGTCGCACAGGAATTTATGAGCTAATTCAAGTGGATAGCAAACTACAACAAATGATTTACGAAGGAGCCAGCCAACACGCCTTAGAAGAATATGCCCAAAAAGACACCCTCAGCCTCACCCAAAGCGGCTGGCAACGCATTATTTCAGGTGATACATCAGTGGCGGAGGTGTTGCGGGTGACGAGGGAGTAGGGTTTGGGAGACCACGAAAAAACTACTTACGCCACACCGAAAAATATTCAAAGTAATTCCCCTCATTGGCTTTATGCGAAAAAATACAAGTGGCTTCAATGCGTAACAACGCTAAACTGGCTTGCATAAACGCTTCAAAACTCTGCGAATCCCACACATGCGCATGTTCACGGCGGTCTCGTATTTGTTGTAAATGAATGGCCAATATATCAGGCGATGTGCCAGCCCGTTCGGGATGCACCGCTTGTAAAAAATCTAAATAATGTTCATCGGTCACTTCAGTTACATTTTGCCGATATTCTTCTAATAAATGAGCAAAAGGCGTTAAATTTCTTCTTTTATCAAAAGTAAAATCTTTATCCGGTGCAGAAATGACCACGCATCCACCGGGCTTAATGACACGAAATAATTCTTCAATCACTCGAATAGGATTGGCAACATGTTCAATGACATGATTAATAATAATAAAATCATAATGATTGGCAGGAAAAATGCTTAATGCTTCCTTATCCAAATCGCACACATGATGGATTTCAACCAAATCAGTCACTTTCAATTCGGGAAAATAAGTAATTAAAACTTCTCGCGGCGCAACATCACAGTACTCAACTGTACATGTTTTAGGTAATTGAGCAGGCTGATGCAATGCGCCAATTTCTAAACCTTGTCCGTTCAGCAAATGATAACCTTGTTGACGGTGCGCTAGGGAGGGCGTTGTGGCTGTAGGATTAACCACTTTATCCAAAGCACAGGCTTGTCGTCCCTCAGATTTTCCGTATTGTACCCAATGTAACCAACCTCCATTCGGCACGCCTTGGTAGGCTGGATGTTGGGCAACATCGGGATAACGCAGAAAATAATCCACATTATCAAAATTAGCTTCAGTTAAAATAGGTTTATTCGATGTTGATTTAGACATAACTTAAATCTCATTTAAGACAGTTAAAGGAATTTTTTAGATAATGTAACGCGATTATTTTTAATCAATTTTAATGCACTTGCGTGTGAATTTATTTACTTACCCCGTGATAATATTTTATTCTATCACAGTCATATCGTCATGTTGAATGGTTAAGAAAATAGGAGATTAACATTTGAACAGACCCGATCATTTTTCTGAAGAAAAACCCCATTTATTCAATCGAGATCAATTAAAAATTTTGATTGTAGCAACCCCAAAAACGGGAAATACGTGGTTAAAGTTGTTATTGTCCCATATTTATGATTTGCCTGTTTTTGAATTATCTGTCGATACGACTCAATTTGAACAGAACATTTCAGCATTAGGTGAGCGTTGGATTGTACATCAACATTATCCCATTCCTGAACCTGACTTTTTAGACTGTTTAGCTCGCCACCAAATTGTCTTATTAAGTACCGTGCGCCATCCCGGAGATGTTTTGGTTTCATTATTTCATTTTGTCAGGTGGTCTTGGCCACATTTAGTGGCAGAAGATCGCCTGCTCATTCTTAAAGAAGATGAAGGAGTCATGGGAAAACATACCTTAGCTTATATTCAGGATAATACCTTTGCAGAATTCTTGTCTGTTTCGCTGCGTTGGTTGCCTTATACGCATCAGATTCGTTATGAAGAATTATTAGCGCACCCCATCGAAACTTTAAGCACTTTAACTAAAAAAATTTGCCCTGTTTCTAAGGAAAAAATAATCAGAGGCATTTTATCCTGTGATTTAAATATATTAAGAGAAAATAAAATTGGTTATGACAAGCGACATTTCAGAAGTGGTGTCGCGGGAGAATGGAAAAAAACCATTCCTAACGATGTGCTAGACACTCTGCGTCATCAATCGCCTTATCCTGAACTGCTGGCGGCTCTTGGTTATTCCTTTGATTTGCAAGAACAAGCCACAGCAATCACTGGCTTTGATTATGCCACTATCAATCCATTTCGCCAAGAAACCCATTTCAATGGCAATATAGAAATTACTCCATTTTTATCTTTGATTTATTTCTCTATAGAAGGCGCACTAACTCGTTGGCCAGAGCCTGCAAAAATAGACCATTCGGATTGTTTTTTTAACTGGTTAAATTCTCCTGTTATTGCAGAGAATAATCCAACGGATATTAACACCTTGCCCATAATTACACAATTGGCTTATTTTATTTATCAAAGCCGTCCTGATCTCCAAAGAACATTCCCTGATATTTTCGCTGAACATCGAGAATTATTTTGTCGCTGGTTTGTGCAACATGCGCCATCTGAATATAAAATAGATAACTATTTTTTTCTAGTGGTTTCTCAATCGCTGGATCGGGCAGTAGAAGCCCGTGCTTCTAACACCGTTCATTCAGATGAAATAAGTCGCAGATTAGGAGAAAAAATTAAAGGCTGGCTAAAACGCAGATAATCTTTTCTTTATTGAGTGTCTCAAAAAAAACTTGAGACACTCATTCATACTACAGCCAATGACGGATTTAATTCTTCATATCATTACGCATAACCGCCCATTGCAGTAATATTAAATCCAGCATCGACATAAGTGATTTCCCCAGTAATGCCCAATGCTAAATCGGAGCATAGGAATGCGGCTGTATTTCCTACATCTTCAATAGTCACATTACGACGCAGCGGGGCATTTTGTTCTACATAAGTCAACATACTACGAAAATCAGAAATTCCCGCAGCGGCTAAAGTCCGAATAGGCCCTGCTGAAATTCCATTCACTCGTATGCCTTTTGGACCTAAACTGTACGCCAAATAACGCACATTTGCCTCCAAACTGGCTTTAGCCAACCCCATGACATTGTAATTCGGTAGAACACGAACCGAACCCAAATACGACAAGGTGACGATTGAAGACTGCCGTCCCGACATCATCGGCAACGCCGCTTTAGCCAAAGCGGACAGGCTGTAAACGCTAATTTCATGCGCCGTTAAAAATCCATCTCGCGTGCCATTTTCTAAATATTCTCCTTTTAACTCCTCAGCAGGCGCGTAAGCCACTGAATGTACAAGAATATCTAAACCATTCCATTGTTTTTGTAATTGCTCAAAAACAGTGGCGATCTGCTCGTCATACTTCACATCACAAGGTAAAACAATCGATGATCCACACTGCTTGGCCATGTCTTCCACACGGCTTTGTAGTTTTTCGTTTTGATAAGTAAACGCCAATTCCGCGCCTTCGCGGTGCATAGCTTGGGCAATGCCCCAAGCAATCGAACGAGTACTTGCTAAACCGACAATTAAGGCTTTTTTCCCAGCCAAAAATCCCATTATATCACTCCTAAAAAACTTCAAAATAAAGTATCATTAACCCCATTCACTCGGTCATTATCGACCTTTAAATTCTTGAAAAGCCATATAGGCTTCAGCCGCTGTCATTAACGAAGGGCCACCGCCCATATAAATGGCAACACCTAACATTTCTATAAATTCTTGATCCGTCACATCCAAATTCACCAAAGCCTTAGCATGATAACCCAAACACCCCTGACAGCGGGCTGTCACGGCAACCGCCATCGCAATTAACTCTTTGGTTTTCTTGTCTAAAACGCCATCTTTATTCGCCGCTTCAGACATCTGGCGAAACCCTCTTAATACCTCAGGCATATCCTGCCCCATCGCCACAATGGCTTTAGAAATATCCTCTGTGACTTCTTGATAACTTTTAGAAGGGAATTGTTCTGACATAACGGCTCCATAATGAGAAAAATTAAAGAAAATTTAACAGTTATATTAACGCTTACGTTCCTGCGCCCACGCAATGCTGCGCGGAAAAAACATTCTGTCTCCATGATGACGCACAAAACGATATAATTGGGCAGGACGATTTGAACCCGTGCGCATCTTTCCTTTAATCGGACGCACAATACCTGCGCGATCAACCCGTAAACGAAAAGAGCTTTTATTCAACTTTTCCTGCATAATGATTTCGTAAACTTTTTGTAATTCACTTAATGTAAACGCTTGTGGCAACAGATGTACCGCGATGTCTGTGTAATCCAACTTAGAACGCAAACGTGTGACCGCATCTTGTAAAATTTGCGCATGATCAAACGCCAGCGTTAAATCGACTTTATCGCCTGAAATACTCCACCAACGCGCCTCTTCCGCGTCCGTTCCCGCTTGCAAATGTACTTCATCAACCGACACCAGCGCGAAATAAGCCACCGACACCGTCCACCCTCGCGGATCGCGGTCTATGCCGCCATACGTTGACAATTGTTCCAAATAAGGGCGCGATTCATCGCCTTCAGCAGGTTGTACCCCCGTTTCCTCACGCAACTCGCGCAACGCAGCGGCTTCCAACGAATTATCTTGTGACAGGCGCAACGCGCCACCCGGTAACGCCCAATAACCCTTATAAGGCGTTAATCCGCGCTTAATTAACAACACTTTTAACGTGTCATTTTCTATGGTAAAAATCGCCACATCAACCATCACGGTTGGTTTTTCATAATCGGTCAAAGGCGCATTAATTAAAATCTCTCTCTCGGTCATTTTAGTCCTGCAAATTAGCGTGTTATTATCTATTTTATTTATTGTTAGCCATCACAAGATCAATGCGTTTTTTTAGCAGTAGCAAATACGCGAACACCCGATACAAATAAACTTAAACGTTTTAATTCATCCCACGGATCACCAATTTCTACGCCTTTAACTATTTTATCAATTTTAATACTTTGTTTCAAAAATCGTTGCCATGCGATGGTAGGATAACGTTTTAATGCCTGTTTAATTAGCGTTTGCCGATGCGACCAAATTCTAAATTGTTTAAATAACATATCCATTGATTCTCCCTGCTGAATGGCAAAGCTAATTTGGGCTAAATTGCGCAATTCTTGCTGCAATGCCCAACAAATAAAAAACGCATCTTGTCCTTCGCTGCGCAAATTCTCCAATTGCCGCACACTGCGCGGCGCATCGCCCTTTAACACCGATTCGACCCAACCAAAGACCTCAAAGCGCGCACTGTCAGCAACGGCTTCTAAAACCTGTGGCGTATCAATCGATTGATTGGGATATAATAAAGCCAGTTTCTCAATTTCCTGCGCACAAGCCAATAAATGTCCTTCAGAGCGTTCTGCTAATAATTCAATGGCTTCAGGCGTGGCTTGCAATTTAGCCTGTTGCATACGCTGGGCAATCCATTGTGGTAATTGCGCAATTTCAATGGCACTGACCAATACAATGGTGGCTATTTTTTCTAGTTCAATAAACCATTTTGTTTTCTGTTTTTGCCCATCTAATTTATCAACAGTGATTAATAATAAAGTTTCTGCGGGGGGATGCGCACAATAGGCTTGCAATATTTTACCTGCGCCTTCATTTGGCGTGCGCGAACCAAAATCTAATTCTAATATTCTCCGTTGTGCAAATAAAGATAAACTATTGGCTTCGGCATCAAATTGATTCCAATCAAATCCCGTATCGACATAAAAAACCACACGTTCTTGATAACCTTGCTGACGTGCCACACTGCGAATTAAATCAGTCGATTCGCGCAATTGCAAAGGTTCTTCACCTAAAATTAGATAAATAGGCGTGAATGGTTTTTTTAATTGGGCGGCTAATTGAGCAGCTTTTATTCTCATAAGTGTAATAATATTTAGCGTAAAAAATCTATTGAATTCGTTTTAGAATGGCTTTGAATAAATTAGCGTCTCGGTCGTCAATAAATTCAGTATTTGGATGTTCTTTCAAAGCGCGCAAAATTCCCGAACCTATGCCGCGATAAGGCAAAATTTGAGTCGCAAATGAAGTCAATATCGGATTTCTAGCATTAGAATTACCCGCTTTAATATTGGCAATTGTTAAATTATTAGGTAAATGACCAGGACTAATTATTTCCACGCGATCATTAAACACAAATACTCGAATGGGGGCAGAAATAAAATAATCTCGATGAATTAACGCATTAACCAGCAATTCTTCTAAGGCGATACGAGGAATTTCTGGAATTCCTAAACTATTAACAAATTGTTCCTCCTGTTTATGTTTAAGATTGGCTTGAATAAAACTCAATGTTTGCTGAAAAATATCCGCCATTTTACCTTGAATATCACGGCTGTCTTGATAATTTTCTACTGCAATTGTGTCTCCCGGAAAACAAACTGCTTTCACAATAAAAACAGGTAAATATGCCGATGGATTGCGCGCAAACAATAAGGCTGCTGTGAGGTTCAATATTCCATTTTTACCCAAATTCATATTAGAAATAGTTTGTTCTAATGGCAAGGTTTGCGCCTCTAAAGATTCATTATAGCGGCGTTGAAAAAAGGCGCGAAAATAATCCATATCCAAATCGGCAAGTGTTAAACCATTGACGGGTGATTGATCGGCGTGCAATAAGCCTGACATTTGAAATAAACGTTGGATTTCTTCTCTTGCCGTGGCTTTACGTTTATCCGCCCTATTTTTGACCCAAAACACGCCATTTTTATCCTGATAAGGTTTATTCATACCAACAGGAATATGAATAATTAAAACTAAACCATTTTCAGTTAATAAATTTTGAGTATAAGGGTTAATTGCAGGTTTCACATTTTGGCTGGCTACATTGGAAATCAATTGATTTAAACGCGACACATCTTCTTTTGTTAAACCCGTAATTGAACCATCATCAGAAACACCAACTATAATTTTTCCACCATTGGCATTGCTAAATGCCACCATTTCTGAGGCTAATGAATCTTCATTATGAATTATTTTCTTAAATTGATGCGCGCTGTCTTCGCCTTGTGCAAGAATGGTCATTAATTCTAAGATTTCCATTTTTGATAGATTTCCTTGCGACGATTAAAGGCTTCGTTGCCTCCTTCCATAATTTTCACGATATTTTCTTGCTGTGCAGATTCATCAATACCTCCACTTTCAATCGAAATGCAAGCCTCCGTAAAAGCACAGGCATGTATTTGTTCCGCATCACCTAATACGGGAATATTTGGATTATGCGTGGCAAAAATAAATTGTACATTCGGTTTCATTTGGCGCAATAATTTAATCACATCTTCATAAAGTGTTTGATTGTCCAAATCATCTTCTGGTTGATCAATAATTATCACATCATTTTTTTGTTGAGATAAAGTAAATAAAATCAGTGCAGAAGCCCGTTGTCCTATCGAATGTTGTTGAAGTACTTTACCATGATAAGTAATTATAAATCTATTTGGCGTTTGATAAGTTAAAAGCGAGATTAAATTTTTTTTAAAATACTCTACAAACACCTGAGAGTTATTACCGATTAATGCCTCAGCATTTGCAAGGTGGGTGTGAATTGCTATAAAGTCTGAGTACCGATCAACTAACTTTTGAAAATTAGTTTCACGGATATTGCTACCCTTAAAATTTTCTTTCATAAATTTAAGAAAGTCAGCTTTATCCGCTTTATATTCCGCATCAATCATGAAAGAAGAGGATTCACTTTTTATTTTATCGAGTTCTGTTTTAATCAAAGTAAATTCTTCATGATAAAGCTGATCTAATGTATCAAGTTCCCTTAGTAATAAATTAGTGGCTGAATTTCGGCGTTCATTTTCTCTTTCAAGGTTGCCTAAAGTTTGCGCGGTTTTTGCTAGTTTTTGTTTAAGGCGTAAAAACTCATCTGAACTAATAGGTTGTTCTGTCTTTGCTTTAAGTTCAGAGGCTAGTTTTCTTTCAACTTCAGCGAATTCATCACTTAATCCTTCACGAATTGCCATAAGCTGGTGATATTCTTTAGACAGCTTATCTTTATT
Organism: Thioflexithrix psekupsensis; assembly: GCF_002149925.1. NCBI lineage: Bacteria > Pseudomonadati > Pseudomonadota > Gammaproteobacteria > Thiotrichales > Thioflexithrix > Thioflexithrix psekupsensis. Next base: position 234,076 of record NZ_MSLT01000023.1, read on the forward strand.
AATTTCTATTTGGGCAATCTCAGTTTTTAAATGTTCAAATCCATTTATCACTGCGGCATAATTAAGCATAAAAGCGGATATGCAGTCAGCATTATATTTAGCTTGATATACCAAAAAGATAGGGTTCGTAGAATCCTTATTTTGTCAGAATCAAAATTTGCAGACACAATAATTTTCAAAATTTATTCTTACAAGTCGTTTATTTTAAACAGATTTTTTATTCTTTAATTCTGAAAATCCTAAAATTCTGTAAATTCTGATTCTGACAGAAAAATTTTATGAATGACTTAATTTTGGTATAGTCAGAAAAATCACGCAAATCATCTTCATAATTCGCCAATACTTCTTTCATACGCAAAACAAATTCTTCCACTCGCATTGTTGCATGATTTAAAGCACGAATATCAGCATCAAAATTAAGGCGTTTTTGCAATTTTTCCTCTATTCCATACTGGGCATAGAGGGTTAAACGATGTTCTGTATCTTGTTTAATTTTTCTTTGTTCTTCAATTTGCTCAGGCAAATTATTTAATTTTTGCAGTCGTTCTATTGCAGCAATGACTTTACTTTTTTGTTCACGAATGCGGCGATGAATATCATTTAATTTTTGACCTAATAACTTATTAACCAAGTCTTTTTCAAAACCGTCACTGGTATTAGAAAGGTCTTTTTGTCCAAAGTAAATAGGATGGTGTAAAACGGTTTCTTGAATCGAGACACCGGGTTGCAGCACATCGTCAATATAGACCTTAGAAAATTCGCCAGAAATGCGTCGAATTTCATAGGCTTGTCCATAATGATTTACTGCTTGAATAACGACTTTTCCGCCACTGCCCATGACACAATGTGCTAAATTTTCTTTATATTCTTGATCACTCGCTTTTTCACCAAGAGGAATATCTAACACTTTGCGCAACACTTCCAATATGGAAGATTTACCACTGCCACGAATGCCAATTAATGTATTTAATTCAGGGGAGAAATAAATAGTTTTACCTGATAATAACCCGCCTTCAAAAGAAATGCTTTTAATGTAAGAGTGCTTGTATTTAGGTTTTTCTTTCGCCAATCGATGCGCATGATCAGCCAGTGCAAATTTCACGGCTGCAAATGAAAACGCACTGAGTTTTAAATAACAGACTTTACCCCTGCCAATCTCCTCAATATTTTTAGGATCAGAGCCTTCAACTTCGGCAGGATAAGCCTCTTTTAGCCAATTTTGAGCTTTTGCACGGCGGTCATGGCTTCTCACCTTTTGAAAACCTAAAGCATGGCGGCAAAAATATGGATTTTCTCCCAACTCTCCTAACCGTCCACCATCCAACTCCTCCCACAAACCGCTTCTATTTTCTACGTGAGCAAAGATTAGAAAAAAATCTTTATGATTTCCTTCGAGTTTTTTAATGGTTTCGATTAAGTTGAGCGAACTTCTACCGTTTTCATTTTCATATTGTGCGGGTCTTTTTCCCTCAAATACAATAGTAAGAAATGGATTAATATAATCATCATTATTTTGCCACCATTCCTCACTAAATACCACCAAAGTATGAATGCCATTTGCACCGTCGTTTACTGATAATTCTACGCCTGCTAATAATAAAATTCCTTTGTTCTTAGCTGTTTTATATAAGGCATTAAATTCTTCTTTATCAAATTTATTGTGATTGGTAATGACTCCAATTTGAATGCTTGCCTTTTCTAAAGCAGCGACATAATTACTGTAATAATAATTGTCTTCGCCAGAATATTTAAATTCACGATCAGCTTTGGTATGTAAATGAAAATCAGCACGCAACCAAGCAGCACCGTTTTGAAATGGAGAACCCATTTAAAAAAAACCTCTTTATCAAAATATAAAATAAATCAAAACAAGATAAAATTATCTACCAAAATTCTCAACTTCACAACCACATCCATTACATGTAATTCCCAACAACAAACCTTCTTGATTGTACCATTGCTAAAATTTTTATTCCACCTATTTAAATTCGTTTATGTTAGAATAATCGATCACCCGCCAGAAATAGAATGAAGCGCGAAAACGCATAAATGGTGTGGATATTTTTTTGGCCTAGCTGTGTGGATAAATGCGACATGACTCAATCATTTCCCCTTTTAGAATCCATTGATTCTCCCCAAGATTTACGGCGTTTAAATGACTCTCAATTGCCCGAATTAGCTAAAGAATTACGCCATTTTTTAATTGATACATTAAGCCGTACAGGTGGCCATTTAGCCTCCAATTTAGGCACGGTGGAATTAACCATTGCTTTGCATTATTTATTTAATACTCCTGAAGATCGCTTGGTGTGGGATGTGGGACATCAAAGTTATCCCCATAAGATTTTAACGGGACGACGGGCAGCCATGAGCGGTTTACGACAAAAAAACGGCATTGCTGGCTTTCCACGCCGTGAAGAAAGCGAATATGATACCTTTGGCGTGGGTCATTCTAGCACGTCAATTAGTGCCGCATTAGGCATGGCCATTGCCGCAAGACGACAAAATTCTTTACGCAAAGTAGTGGCGATTATTGGCGATGGCGCAATGACCGCAGGAATGGCATTTGAAGCCATGAATCATGCGGCTGAAGTCAATGCCAATTTACTGGTTATTTTAAACGACAATGACATGTCTATTTCTCCCAATGTGGGTGGATTGTCGCAGTATTTAGCCAAAATTTTATCCAGCCAATTTTACACGGCAATGCGGGAAGGCAGTAAGCATATTTTAAGTCGAATTCCTCCCGTTCATGAATTTGCTCGCCGCACAGAAGAACATGTTAAGGGTATGATTGTGCCGGGGACATTATTTGAAGAATTAGGTTTTAATTATATTGGCCCCATTGATGGCCATGATTTGCCTACTTTACTAAATACTTTAAGTAATGTGAAACATCTCGAAGGGCCACAAATGTTGCATGTCATCACGCAAAAAGGCAAAGGCTATGCGGTGGCAGAACAGAATCCTTGTGATTATCACGGTGTCACTGCATTTGACCCAAAAACAGGGCAAATGTTCAAAAAGCCTGCCCCCGCACCCACCTATACCCAAGTATTTGGGCAATGGCTATGTGACATGGCATCGGCGGATGATCAATTAATCGGCATTACGCCTGCAATGTGTGAAGGATCGGGATTGGTGGAGTTTTCTAAACGTTTTCCTCAGCGTTATTTTGACGTGGGCATTGCTGAACAACATTGCGTCACATTTGCCGCAGGAATAGCTTGTGAAGGATTAAAACCTGTGGTGGCGATTTATTCCACTTTTTTACAACGCGCTTATGATCAGCTCATTCACGATGTCGCTTTGCAAAAATTACCGATTTTATTTGCCATTGATAGAGCGGGAATTGTGGGTGCAGATGGCGCGACACATGGGGGATTTTTTGATTTAAGTTATTTGCGCTGCATTCCCCATTTAATTATCATGACTCCCAGTGATGAAAATGAATGTCGTCAATTATTAAGCACAGGATTTTATTATCGCCAAGGCCCTAGTGCGGTGCGTTATCCACGGGGTTATGGTTTGGGAATTAAAATTGATTCTGAATTAAAAACGCTGCCGATTGGTAAAAGCCAATTGCGTCGTCAAGGACAGCGCATTGCATTATTGGTTTTTGGTACGTTATTATCAGCCGCATTAACGGCGGCGGATGCGCTTAATGCAACGGTGATTGATATGCGTTTTGTTAAGCCATTAGATGTTGAACAAATCCAACATGTGGCCAATACGCACGAGCTAATTGTCACGCTAGAAGAAAACGTGATTCAAGGTGGCGCAGGCAGTGCAGTGAATGAATGTTTATTGGCTTTGGGTTATTCTATTTCTGTGTTAAATTTAGGTTTACCCGATCATTTTATTGAACACGGCACACAAGCAGAATTATTGCGCGAATGTGATTTAGATAGCGAAGGCATTATTCGTTCTATTACTCGTCATTTGCGTTTAATTAAACCAGATGATTATTTAGTGGAATCGGCTTGATTCAGGTTTTCCTGTTGTTGATCATCTAATTTGTCAGAATCAATTTTGAATCTTCAGAAATTCTGTAAATTCTGATTCTGACAAAATAAGAGCTTTATAGATCACATCATTTTTATATCCATAGCAACACCATTACCCTACTCCCAATCGGTTTCTTAACCACCGCCAACCCGCATTCCAAACCGCATTTATATTAGGTTTAGGACGGCGACAAAAACCCTCATCATTAATAAACACAATTTCTTTTGCTAACCACGACAATAACGGCAAAGTGGCATAATCCGATTGCACCACCAGATCATAACGCCCACGCATTTGCCAATAGTGCCACAAACGTCGCCCGCGTGAAGCGGCAATTGTGATAAATTGCGCATTTGGCAATTGATAAGGTAATGGCTTTCCTTGCACCGCTAAATAATATACCGTTAAATCTCGGCGTTGCAACAAAGCCCGCGCAAAAGATTCTTGCACTTTTGTCGCTTGCAAATCGACCGTGAAAGAAATCAATATTGTTTTAATAGAGTTGTCCATTAAAACCTCTATTAATTTTTGATTCGGCTGATAGGCATAATCCAGAGAAATCGCTTTTTTACCCAAACGATTTTGTTCAAAATCGCTAATAGCCGCATCGTGTAATTGTGCCAAATCGCTTTTACCAATTAAATGATAATAAACCGATTTTTTTAAAATATACGTCTTAATTCGGTGCAAATCTCTGGCAGTTGCGCCATGTGTTTTTAATAAATCCAAGATGTTACGATTATCATAATAAAGCACCCACGTTGGCACTTTAGCGGCTGCCGATAAGTGCCAAATTAAAGACCGCGCTGACACCACCACACGCCCACCTTGCGCCCGAATTCGCAAGCACCATTCCACGTCATCAAAATGAATAAAATAATCGCGCCATAAGCCCGCCTCACGCGCTACTTCGCTGCGAATGAGCAAAGAAGCCGCCGCGACATAATCCACATCCATATACGGTTGACAGTGCATTAATTGCTGACTTAAATCCGCGGGCATTGATAATAATTCCACCACATTAATACCCCGCCATAAAGGAATTTCTTGCAAATGGCGATTTAATACCAATTGACCCAAACCGCGATCTAAATAAGCCCCCATTTCATTAATGCGCCAAGGATAATCTAATTGCATCATGGTTGATCCTGCAATAGCAATATCCGATTGACTTTCTAATAACGCCACTAATTCATTTAAAGCCGCACGATGCACCAACACATCATTATCCAATAACCACAAATAACGATAGCGGTCTAATGGCTGTTGAAATGCCCACGCTAATCCCGTATTAAATCCACCTGTGCCGCCTAAATTTTCGGCATTGCATAAAAGATGAATCGCGGGATAATGTTTTTTAATTGCTTCGGCGGTGCCATCTTGGCTGGAATTATCCACCACCACCACATCTAATGCCTCGCGGGGATAATCTAATTTATCCAGCGAATGCAATAAATCCAATACATAATCTTTCTTATTCCAAGTCACAATAATAATTAAAATAGAAGGAGAATTCATAAGCGTCCAATCAGTTGATGCCAAATACTATTTTGTCGCCAAAAAGGCGTTAATTGTTCACGTAATTCTTTGGGTAAAGGTTGCGCAGCAATAGGCGTAAATAAACCTTCTTTTACTGCTCGATAATACCAACCAAATTCAAACGCTTGAACCGCACGAATGAATCCTAGAAATAACCGAGAAACAATTAAATAATAAGCCATAGGAAAAGGGAAATAATGACGAATTAACCACAAAGTATTGCGGGTAGGATAATAAACCCGTCGCCAATGGCTGCGTCCCACTGGTGAAGCACGATGAATCACACGACAAGTGGGATCATAATAAATCGTGTAACCTGCTTTTAACACCTCAATCGCTACCCACATTTCATTTTGATAGAGAAAAAATGACGCAGGATACCAACCAATTTGCGCAAATAGCTCTCGTCGAATGGCAAAACCACAACCCACAAAAGCCATTGATTTTCCTGCATAATCTTCTTTAGGCAAATGCCACGTGCGCACAATGTGCTGCTGGGCATCTTCGATACGACAGGCAATCACACCAATATCTGCTTGTTGATCAAAGCGTTGAATGAAACGATCCAACGTTTCACCATCAACAGGATGTGAATCATCGTCTAATACCAGAATATAATCGCCGCGAGCGCGCTTAAATCCTTCGTTATAACCCGCAATTCCTGTATTTTCGCTCATTTCCAGCACAATCACGCGCTCACTCTCTTGTGTACGCAAAAAACTCGCCGTGCCATCGCTGGAAGCATTATCAATCGCAATAATTTCAATATCATGGCGATGCGCCACCAAATGCTGTAAATGCGATAAAGTGTAGCGGGTATCGGCTAAACGATTGTAATTAAGAAAAACAATACTTAATCGAAAAGGAGAATTAAGCATAATATCACTTTTATTGGCCGCCATTTTGTGGCAATAATAATTCAATCCAATGTTTCACCGGCAAATGCGACGCACTGGCTAAATGATGCCAACAACCAATATTAGCCGTGACAATGCAACTGGGATGATTCGCTTCTAATGCCGCAATTCTATTTGCTAATAATTGTTGCGATAATTCAGGTTGTAAAATAGAATAAGTTCCCGCCGAACCACAACATAAATAACTGTCTGTTACAGGCACTAATTGAAAGCCTAATTGTTTTAAAATACTTTCCACTTGACCGTATAAACGTTGTCCATGTTGTAAGGTGCAAGGTGGATGAAAAGCGACAGGAGAATGTCCGCGCCCCATTTCTCCTAATTTTTTCGCATCGTTGAGCGTAATGATTTCGCTTAAATCTTTGGTTAATGCGCTAATTTTCGCGGCTTTTTCGGCATAAAGGGGATCGTCGCGTAAAACATAATGGTATTCTTTCACCATCGCGCCGCACCCGCTAGCCGTCATCACAATCGCTTCAACGCCTTGTTCTACCTGCGGCCACCACGCATCAATCGTCTGGCGAATGGTGGCTTTTGCCTCTTCTTCGGCGTTCAAATGGTAGCTCACTGCACCACAACAGCGCGCTTGTTTTACGCTAACCGTGGTGATACCCAAACGGGCTAAAACCGCAGTCGTGGCTTGATTAAAATGCGGAGCTAAACCCGATTGTACACAACCATCCAGCAACAATACCGTACGAGTTCGCTGCATCATCAAGGGGGTGGCGTAATGAATACGCGCTGGAATTTGTTTTTTCAGACGAGAAGGCAGCAACGGCCGCGCCACGCGTCCCAATCCCAGTAGCGTGTTGAAACGACGCGGATACGGCAACACCCAGCGCAACATCGCCCTTTGTATTTTATCCCAAAATGGCCGCGCCACTTTTTGTTCTACTAAATGTCGTCCAATATCCAGCAAACGCGCATATTGTACGCCAGAAGGACATGTATTTTCACAAGTGCGACACGTGAGGCAACGATCCAGATGTAATTGGGTTTTGCGGGTGATGGGTTCACCTTCAAGCATTTGTTTAATCAGATAAATTCGCCCGCGAGGACTGTCCAATTCATCTCCCAGCAAGCGATAAGTAGGGCAAGTCGCCGTACAAAAACCACAGTGTACACAACGCCGCAAAATCGAATCAGCTTCTATCCCTTTAGGCGTATTTTTAATAAAATCAGCGAGTTGTGTTTGCATAATTATTAGTCGTCAAAATAAAAAACGTTAAAAAAAACAGGCAAGGCATTCAGTGTAAAGGTTAAGCCTTGTGCTTGACAATGGGGTTGCGGTTATTTAAGGACGTTTTAACGCTATACGATAATTCGTTTCTTAATTGAATCAGCAGTTTAATATTTAAACAATTAAACCCATTCTTTAACCTGCAAAAATAATTTATATAATCGAGATTCTGGCGTGTTTTCTTCAGGCTGCCAATTATAACGCCATGACACGAGTGGCGGTAAAGACATTAAAATGGATTCGGTGCGACCACCCGATTGCAAGCCAAATAACGTGCCGCGATCGTAAAGCAAATTAAATTCAACATAACGCCCGCGACGGTATAATTGAAATTCCCGTTCTCGCTGGCCATAACTCATGTGGCGGCGTTTTTCTACAATGGGTAAATAAGCCAGTAAATAATGATCGCCCACGCTGCGCATAAAAGCAAAAGATGACTCAAATCCCCACTCGTTTAAATCATCAAAAAATAATCCCCCCACTCCGCGAGGTTCTTGACGATGTTTTAAGAAAAAATAATCGTCGCATTGGCGTTTAAAACGTGCATAGATTTCTTTTCCAAAAGGATCACAAGCGGCTTTTGCGGTGCGATGCCAGTGAACGACATCTTCTTCAAAACCGTAATATGGTGTTAAATCGAAACCGCCCCCAAACCACCACACAGGCGCGTGGCCGGGCTTTTGGGCGCGGAAAAAGCGCACATTGGCATGAGAGGTGGGGACGTAGGGATTTTGCGGGTGAATGACGAGAGACACGCCAATGGCTTCAAAACTACAGCCTGCCAATTCGGGACGCTGGGCAGTGGCAGAAGCCGGAAGTTGTTGCCCGTATACATGAGAAAAATTAATACCTGCTTGCTCGAATACAGCCCCTTGCGTCAGTAAACGAGAGCGACCGCCGCCGCCTTCGGCACGTTGCCATTCGTCTTCCTGAAAGACAGTTTTACCGTCTATTTCGATCAAACTTTGGCAAATTTGATGCTGTAATGCAAGTAAATATTCTTTAATCGGTTCAATCATGATACTCTTGAATTTTCAGTGAAAAATTAAGCCAATAAACAGGAAATAATAACAAAATAATGTGACAAATTATCACTGATTAAGATAAGGACAGCGCACATAAGCAAAATGGCTGGGCTGTTGGCAAATAAAACGAATAATTTGCTCAAAATTACTCTGTAAAATATGAATTTGAGAAGGCGTTAGTGCAAAATAAAAGCATTGTTCATATTGTTTATGATTCGCGTATAAACGCAAGCATAATTGATATGTTCCCGCTTGCCAACCCACATCACGTAAAAAACGTTGTTGCAACGCTCTTAATTCAGGTTGCATTAAGAAATTATCTATTTCTATCGGCTGTTGTTTTTGCCAGAGATAACGAATGTGTTGTGCTTCTTCGCTATAGCGCATTAAAAACGCATCATCAACAAACAGTAATTGATATTTAAAAGTAGCTTTAGTACTGAGAATAAAAGGCGCAACGGGTTCTAAGGGGGGTTCAATGCTGGAATTGTGATAAATTAGCTCGGTTAAATAAGGCTTAAAAGCACGCCATTCAAATGTTCTAGGGCTGGGCGGATATTGGTCTTGATGCGTCACTATCGCGTCAATATGGGTCACTAAAACATCCTCACCACGCCCATAGAAACTGCCTGATAATGTTACAGTGGCACCGTGTTGATTAAATGTTAAATCAACGCTAGATGTAGGATAAACAGTGATGCGGGTACGTTTTAATAAACGCCCTAATATACTGATTAATAGCTGGGATAATGCCACTAAAACAAAAACCAATGGCACTAAGGGTAATAAATTTTTTTGAGCATAAATTACAAACTCTTCCATTTTTTCACCTATTGCAATTAAAATTGATGTATGAAATTGTCAATTAAACGATATGCGATGCTTAATTTTGGTGGTAAATGTTCGGGTAATTGTTTGGCATCAAACCATGCCGCAGTTTCTAATTCGTTGTGATTAATATTTAATTCACCACTGGCATATTCTGCGGTAAAAGCAATCATTAAAGAATTGGGAAATGGCCACGATTGGCTGCCGAAATAACGAACATTTTTCACCCGCAATCCCACTTCTTCTTGAATTTCTCGATGCAATGCCTGTTCTAACGATTCGCCCGCCTCGACAAATCCCGCCTGCACAGTCATCATGCCTTTGGTGTGATGTGGAGAACGAGAAAGTAAGAGGTGTCGATCCCGATAAATTAACATAATCACCGCTGGAGAAATACGTGGATAACAACGATGTTGACAGGCAGGACAGAATTTAACCCGTTCATTTTCAAGCTCTTGCATTGGCGTGCCACAACGCCCACAGAAGCGATGCTGCTGATTCCATAAAATAATTTGATAAGCACGCCCCGCCATTTCAAGCTGTTCCGAAGTTAAAACAGGCAATAAAGCCCGCAAATGTACCCAATCCATTCCTGCGGTGACTTCTTTTTGTTCAATCGATTCAAGGGCATAAAAGGTTTGTTGCTGATCATCTCCCAAGCACCAATAGCGAGATGGAAATAATTCCTGTTGTAAAACATCTGACCATGTGGGCAGATAGTAACCCGTTTCGTTTTTACCGATCAATAAATTTTGTTTATGAAATAAACAGCAAGTCGCCGTTTTTAACACCGGAAAAAAAGGAGAAAAAACAGCAGATTCAGGGGGATTAGACATATTAAAATCACATTAATTAGCAGTAGTATTAACAGCTTAAAGCGTTTTAAGACAAACGTTATGCAGTGATGTGGAGTGTATCCAATTCATTTTTAAATGTACAGTGAAATAAAGTCTTTTTATTTGTGTAGAACATCTCAATCTATTAGACTAAAGCGTGGCGAGTCAATCTGATAAATTATTTTTCTCAGGTTTATTCGATTTTAAAAACATTTTTTCATCCCAAGTTGATGGGGATAAATGAGGATTAGACAATGGCTAAAGTTGATATTGAATTAGGCAAGCAAGTGCATGAATATCTTGTGAGTAAGGGGGTTGAAACGCCTGTGATTGAAGAGAAATTGCGCGTATCAGATGAGGTTAAAATTGCGGCAATTAAAACCCATATCACGGCAATTATGGAAACCTTGGGGATGGATTTAGCAGATGATTCTCTGATTGAAACACCGACTCGTATTGCCAAGATGTATGTCAACGAGATTTTTCGCGGCTTAGATTACAGCTTCTTCCCAAAATGTACCACTGTAGAGAACAAAATGCACTACGATGAGATGGTATTGGAAAAAGACATCGCGGCGATTTCCAGTTGTGAGCATCATTTTGTGACGATTGATCAGCGGGTTTCTATCGGTTATATTCCGAAAAAGCGGGTGTTGGGTTTAAGCAAGCTGAATCGTATTGCTAAATTTTTTGCCCAACGCCCACAAATTCAGGAGCGTTATGCTGAACAATTGTTTTACGCGCTAGAGTGTATTTTACAAACCAGTGACATTGCTATTTTTGTACGCGGTAAACATTATTGTGTCGCACAACGTGGCGTGGAAGACACCAGTTCTTACACCATCACCAGTAAATTGGGCGGAACATTTAAAACCAATGCGGCGTTAAGAAACGAGTTTATGAATTTGATTAATAGTCATTAACGCAAAATTTAAGCCTGAAACAAAATGATTTATTAAGAAAATTTTGTTTCAGGCTTTATTTTTATTAACACATTCATGCTAAAACAATCCCGTCTGCCCTTCCACTTTTAATTTCCACCCATCGCCAATAGGGAAAGCAATTTGTTCTAACACATTTCTAAATCTTCATATCTTCTATTTATTATTCTCTCCTTATTTAAGGAGTTACGCCACTTTAAGAAAGAATTCCACTTTCACAGCCTCAAATGGAAATTCAACGCCACCTGTTTCTGTTCTATTTACGATTCCTGCCAACATGAGTGCCGTCAAATCGGTATGAACTCCTTTCACATCTCTATTTACTCGGCGTGCCGCTTCTCTGATAGAAATAGGCCCAGCACCGCACAGTGCTTTTAATAGTTCCCATCTTTTTGCGGTTAATACTTTCCACAAAATTTCAGGAGAAGCAAAGCTAATTTTTGTTGTTTCTTCTTTTTCCCCTGTTTTCCAGACCTGCAATAAATCATTCATTGCATCTTGTGGCGTGATAACTTCAAGTGTTACTGTTTTCATGATTCCACCTCGCAATGTCTTGCTGAAAATCTGAAATTAAGGCTTCTGGGCCGCTAAAATTATACGTGAAGGAAATGATTTGGATAAAGCGGGGGATTTTAGGGGAGAAAGGCACATTTTTTTGCGCCAGTTTATACATCGACGTGCAAGCCATGCTGTACTCCATTGAAGAAATCAAATTTTCTTTCTATGATTTCGTAAAATTGAGAGTCATTTTCTTCATATTTTCTAAATATAGCATAAGCAACTAAATCAGCTAATTGGATCAATCTGGTGGCACGGGAATCAACAAAAACAGGCACGTCTGCCATATTCCGAAGCGTTCCCCATTCATGACCATCAAACTTAAATTCTGTTGCTAGGGCTTGAATTGGTGCTTCTTTGGGGCTTTTATCAAATATGACCAGTCCTCTTTGTGGATCGCCATAGTATTTATATTGTCGAGCCAGATAATGGTCAAATCGAGTAATGAGTTGTTGAAAAGTAACACTAACAGGGTCTTCAGGGGAAATGGCCGCTTTTCTTACAACAGATGCGATAATTCTCTGGTGTTGACCATCAATTAAACGTAAAGCGTCTTTGATTGCATCAATACGTTTATTTTTTGGTACGTTTCTCCAAAATTTTTTGCCCGTGAGCATCGGAGAACCGTGTAACTCAACGGAGTGTGGGGCTTGAGAATCGAATTGAGCCGCTATTTTGTCTAGTTTTAATGAGAGCCAGTGTGCTTCACGCTCGAAAACTGTAACCCCTGCAAGAACAAAATGCTCTTGGTCAGATCCGCCAGAACTTCCAGACTCATCTGCGTAAAGTAAATACATCAGTTTAAGAGGGTTTATTGAAAATAGAAGGGATATAGAACAAAAAGGCGGGGGAAAGAGCAACTGCTCCGCGAACCGCAATAAGGCAGCCCGCCAACCGTAAGATTGTTTCCAACCGCAAGGATCATTCTAGGAAAAATAAACTTATATGGCAAGAAGAATTTGATTTCAACGGGTTGGTGATTTTCATTGCTGAGTGGCAAAATTTTATAAATAGCTTAATTTTTTTATACTTGCCTTTAAAATTAGAATTAAACAAATTACCCCGTCACTTTTCCATTCACTTTCAAATAAACCACTTCCAAACTTTCCAAGCCGTCATTGTCCACGACTTTAACGGCGATTTGAAAAGAACCTGTTTTAAATTTATGGCTTTGTTTGCCGTCTTTATCGATCATAATTGTCGCTTTAAAACCCTGTTCAGCGTCATAATTAAAATCCCACGCATAAAATTCAATACCTGCATCATTCGCCCGCGGCAATAAATTCGATTTCGCGTAATTCTTTATTATCCAATCCTAAATCGTTAAAAGTAACCGTTAATTTTGGTTTTTTCGCAATAGGAATAATTTGCTCAACGGTGATTAATTCGATAATTAAATTATCTTGGTTTTTTAATCGCGCCACTTCTTGAATTGCGCCTTTACCAAAACTGAACGCAATAATAATTCCAATCAGATTTTTAGCGGCTTTATTTTCGTTAAATTTACCGCTATCGAATCGCTCACAAGCCGATTTAAAATTATCAATTACATTACGCCCAATATTATCCGAACGTTTCACTTGAATAGGCACGCCGTCGCGGGTTTTGCCATCAATGCCTAAATCGCTGCGTTGTTTAATATTAGAAACACCGCCGTATTGTTGAATTATCCAGCTTTCAAATTCAAAGGCATTAGAATAACGCAAGGTATCATAATCGTATTTATGTAATTGTACCGTGAAAGGTTTTGAGAATAAATCTTGTTGTTTTTGCAAGCGCAATTCGGAAACTTTAATCGCTTGAACGGATTGATCAATGCCTATCCATTGGCGTTTTAATTTATCGGCCACCGCCACGGTTGTTCCCCCGCCGACAAAGGGGTCTAATATCACGTCATTTTCGTTAGAGGCACATAAAATAATGCGTTCTAATAAGGCTTCGGGTTTTTGCGTGGGGTAGCCGATGCGTTCTTTTGCTTGAGAATTAATCACTGCAATATCCCAAACGTCATCCATCAATCTTCCTGAAGAATCATCATCTGTCATTTTTGTAACTAATCTTTTCCCTTCCTGAAATTCCACAAGGCTTTTTTTACCTTTCCATCTTTTTTTAGTTCCTTCAGAAAGTTCATCATAAAGAAGATTGAAAGTAATCTGTCCTGCACTTTTGGTATAAAAAAGAATATTGTCGTGCATTCTTTGGAAATTTTTTTGTTTAGCTGGCCATCGCTTATAACGCCAAATAATCTCATTTCTAAAATTATTCTCACCAAAAATTTTATCCAAAATAAACACCCGAATATAAGCATCTGCGTGCCAATCGCAATGCAGAAAAATAGAACCCGTTGATTTTAAAATGCGGTGCATTTCTTCAACCCGTTCTTTTAACCACGCAATATAATGATCAATTCCACCCGACCAACGATCTTCAAAACTGCGAATTTCTCCTTTATCACCCCAAATCACCTCATAATTACGATTCGAGAAAAAAGGCGGGTCTAAGTAAATTAAATCCACCAATTCAGATTCTAAGTTTTTTAAAATCTGGAGATTATCACCTAATAAAAGTTTGTTCATGGCGTTTATGAAAATGGATTTAATAGTGGAACATTGCATTAGACTTGTGGTATCAAAAAAACCTGGTATTAACCGATTCCAAAAAGGAGTATCAAAATGAATTTCAATCTGACAAATAAAAACACAACCAGACAATGGAGAGCCTTAATCGCTCTGGATGCAAAGCAGTTTGATATGTTGCTGGAAGTTTTTAAACAATCTTATCTCACTTTACAAGGTTCAACACTCAAATCAAGATTGATGAATGATAAAGCCACTTACTGCATTAATAACGAGAGAGAATTATTGTTATTTACACTAACCCGTTTAAAGCAAAGTTTAACTTATGATGCTTTAGGTGTGATGGCAGGTATGGATGGTTCTCACGCCAAGAAAACGCAGAGATTAGGCTTGCGTATTTTAACTCATGCCTTGTGTGTTTTAAAGCATATGCCTGCCAGAGACATAGACAATATCGATGATTTTAAAGCTTATTTTTCCGATATAGAGGAGTTAATTATTGATGTGACAGATCAAGATATACAACGTCCATCGGATAAAGAAATCCAAAAGGAATTTTATTCGGGTAAAAAAAAACTCACACAGTAAAGATGTTATTGATTGTTAATGAACTTAAAGAAATTTTGTATATAAGCCATCCTGTAAATGGTAAATGCCATGATTTTAACGTGTTAAAGAAAATGCTTTCTCCAGATAAAAAATATTTTATTGAGTCTAATATTTTAGTTGATTTAGGTTTTTTAGGTATGGATAAACAATATGATTGTAAATCGGTGTGTCTTCCTCACAAGAAATCCAAAAATAAGCCGCTTACTCGAGAACAAAAAGAGGAGAATAGAATTCTATCTTCAAAGCGTATTGTTGTGGAAAATGCAATTTGCGGAGTAAAGGTATTTAGAATTTTATCAGACCGATTGAGAATCCACTGCCTTGATTTTTATGATAAAATTTTGTCCTGCTGTGCAGGACTACATAACTTCCGATTAAACACAACTGCTTGATTTTAATTGAGACCACAACTCTAATCTCTAAAATCACGAATGTTACGAGTAACGACGGTCAATTTCGTATCGCACAAATAATTCATAATCAAAATTCTAAAGGTCTATTTTGACGATTAGGAATTACCCATTCATAATTTTCTTCGATACATAACGTCCTCAATTTCTCAAAAGCAATTTGCAAAGTCTCAGGCTTACATGTTGTCAAAGTGGATTGTAAAAGCGGCTCATCTTCTAAAAAAGTAACAATAACTGCCACAGGTTGTTCATAATTAACCATTTGATCCAATTGAATTTGACCATTTTGGTAAATGCCTTTTAATGCTAACATAAAATACTCCCTGTAAAAATGCCTAAATCGCTGCGTTGTTTGATATTAGAAACACCGCCGTATTCAGATTCTAAGTTTTTTAAAATCTGGAGATTAACGGTCAATATAAGACATTACCGAATCAATAAGTTTTTCATGTTTAGCCAACAAAAGATCGCAGATAGCTAATGCGACTAAAGCAGAACTGTCAGCAACAATGAGCATGGTTATGTGCGATGATTTTTTAATTGTTCAAATTCTATGGCTAGTTCTGCGGCATCATAATCAATCACATCAATACGATGCTGTTTGCAGGCAGCCAAAAACGTATAACGATCAACGCCCGCAAACTCACAGGCAGCACCCGCTGATAATTTGCCCGATTGAAACATAAGCAGTGCGGTATATAATTTGAAGCGTTCAACCCATTCATCCCTACTTGTTTCAAGTAAGTATCGTTCAGGTATATCAACTAATAATTGCATGATATTCTCCGAGATTAGAACTATTCGTTTTTAAGGGAACAACATTGGCTTTTGATTCAGATTCTAAGTTTTTTAAAATCTGGAGATTATCGCCTAATAAAAGTTTATTCATGGTGTTTATGAAAATGGATTTAATAATGGAACATTACAATCTCTAAAATCACGAATGTTGCGAGTAACGACGGTCAATTGGTGAATGTATGCCGTTGCCGCAATAAATAGGTCTGCTTGGGTACGAATTTGCCCAATACGTTCAAACTTTCCACGCCATTGACCTGCACATTGAGCAATTTCCGGAGTAATAGGCAGAATTTTTGAGTGTTGATGTAAAATCATCTCTAAAACTGCCTGAATTTTAGGTTTAGGTTAGCGCGTTAAACCAAAATAAAGCTCTTCAACGGTAATGACACTCATAAATAAAATATCTATCTTATCAAACCATTGAATAACACCACGATTTGGCTGTTGTCGCACTAACTCGCTGATTATATTCGTATCGCACAAATAATTCATAATCAAAACTCTAAAGGTCTATTTTGACGATTAGGAATTACCCATTCATAATTTTCTTCGATACATAACGCCCTCAATTTCTCAAAAGCAATTTGCAAAGTCTCAGGCTTAGATGTTGTCAAAGTGGGTTGTAAAAGCGGCTCATCTTCTAAAAAAGTAACAATAACTGCCACAGGTTGTTCATAATTAACCATTTGATCCAATTGAATTTGACCATTTTGGTAAATGCCTTTTAATGCTAACATAAAATACTCCCTGTAAAAATGCCTAAATCGCTGCGTTGTTTGATATTAGAAACACCGCCGTATTCAGATTCTAAGTTTTTTAAAATCTGGAGATTATCGCCTAATAAAAGTTTGTTCATCTTTAAGCACGCTTTAATCAAAACACAAGCGGTAGAACAATCACTTGAAATCGATCAAGTTTTTGTTCTACCGTATAAACCACTTTACGACAACTGCAATTTAGAAATATCCGCAATCCGCAAAAATTGTGCGCTAATGCCGTGCAATAATGCTAGGCGATTGTTGCGAATGGCGACATCATCGGCCATGACCATGACTTGTTCAAAAAACGCATCCACAGGC
The DNA here is from genome assembly GCF_002149925.1 of Thioflexithrix psekupsensis. NCBI lineage: Bacteria > Pseudomonadati > Pseudomonadota > Gammaproteobacteria > Thiotrichales > Thioflexithrix > Thioflexithrix psekupsensis. The sequence continues at coordinate 251,440 of NZ_MSLT01000023.1, forward strand.
TCTTTTAAAATCGCTAAATGTTGCAAGGCCGCGGGATAATCTCCCGCATTAATTAAAGCCACAACTTTAGGCTGAGATTGTTGCCATTGATCATATAATGCTTGTTCGGCTTTTTCCTGAAATAGCGCAGGATTAATTGCCGTAAAAACAGCATTATCTGTTTTCTTTAACAAGTTAAAAATGCGCTTATTCGCAGCCGCTAAACTCACCGCTTCAGGTAAAGCACGGAATTGATCCACCGCTAACATACGTTGATACGCATCAAAGGGTTGTGTGGGTTGATTACAAATAACCGCTTCCACACTGTCTTGATGAATACCACGATCCACACAATAACCGCGCAACCGTTCTGAAATGAAATCAAAAGCCTGATGAGCCGTTTCTTCCAATAATAATTCATTAGGATAATGGCTAATGGCTGCTTTTAATAAATCCATCATATCCAGCGGTAATGCTTTCTCAATGAGAATTCTTAAAATTCCCAATGCCGCACGACGTAAAGCAAATGGGTCTTTATCTCCTGTAGGCGGTTGTCCGATGCCGAAAATACCGCATAAAGTATCAATCTTTTCTGCCAAAGATAACGCCTGTCCCAATGCCGTTTCGGGCAATTGATCGCCCCAAAAACGCGGCAAATACTGCTCACGCAAGGCCACCGCGACGGCTTCCGCTTCGCCATCATGACGGGCGTAATATTCGCCCATAATCCCTTGTAATTCTGGGAATTCTCCCACCATAGCCGTGATCAAATCACATTTACCTAATTCACCCGCTCGCTGACCTAACGCACCATCCGCTCCCAAAGATTGCGCGATGACGGCCGTTAATTGTCCCACACGTTGCGATTTTTCGTATAATGTCCCTAGCTTATTTTGAAACACAACTTGTTTTAATGACTCGCGGCGCGTATTTAGCGAAGTCGCTTTGTCTTGCGTCCAGAAAAAAGCGGCATCGCTTAAACGCGGACGAATTACGCGCTCATTGCCTAAACGGACGGCTTCAGGATTTTTACTGGCTAAGTTACTGATTGCAATGAAATAAGGCAACAATTTACCGTGTTCATCGACCAAGTGGAAACACTTTTGATTGCCTTTCATCGTGGCGATCAAGGCTTCGGCAGGGACTTGCAAAAATTGGGGATCAAAATGACCCAATACAGGAACTGGCCACTCCACCAAACTGGCGACTTCTTTCAACAAATCAGGATCGATAATAGGAAAACCACCCGCGGTTTCTGCGGTTTGTTTCACCAAATTTTCAATATTTTTCTGCCGCACAGAAAACAATGGAATCACATAACCTTCTGTTTCCAAACGAGACGCATATTCTTTAGGCGAATTTAACACAATCGGCTGCGGCGCATGAAAACGATGCCCATGCGTGATGCGATCACTGCGCACGCCCATGATTTCAGCGTGAATCACTTCCGTGCCAAACAATAATACAATCCAGCGTACAGGCCGCACAAATTCGTAATCAAAATCAGCCCAGCGCATTCGTTTTGGAATTGGCAAGGCGGCCAAGGCTTGTTGCACAAAATCGGGAATTAAATCCCGTGTTGGCGCGCCTTCTCGTGTCGCACGATAGACCAACCAACTGCCTTTATCCGTTTCTAAACGTGCTAAATCAGAGACTTCCACCCCACAACTGCGGGCAAAACCGACAGCAGCGGGCGTGGGTTGCCCTTGCGCGTTGTAAGCGGCTTGTAGCGCGGGGCCACGTTTTTCAATCACTTGAGACGGCGATTGTTCAGGCACGCCGTGAATTAAAACCGCTAAACGGCGCGGAGTCGCATAAGGCGTGGCAATAGTGTAACTCAATTGTTGTTGTGTCAAGGCTTCACAAATCGCCGACGCAAAGGCTTCTGACAAGCGTTCTAAGGCTTTAGGTGGCAATTCTTCCGTGCCGATTTCTATTAATAAATCATGAGTGACTGGATGAGACATGGCTTAAACTCCTGCACGGGCTGCATTTTGACAAATGGGAAATCCCAAACTTTCACGACGGTCGTAATAACCTTGTGCCGCGCCGCGAGCCAGCGCACGCACCCGTAAAATAAACCGTTGTCGTTCAGTGACCGAAATCGCACGACGCGCATCGAGTAAATTGAAGGTATGCGAGGCTTTCAACGCCATTTCGTAAGCGGGCAAAGGCAATTTTGCCGCGAGTAAGGCCAAACTTTCCCGTTCATAAACATCGAAAGCATGGAATAAATCGGCTACAGGTGCATATTCAAAGTTATACGTTGACATTTCCACTTCGTTCTGATGAAACACGTCGCCATACGTGACCCGTCCCAAAGGGCCATCCGTCCATACCAAATCAAATACGCTTTCCACATTTTGCAAATACATCGCAATCCGTTCTAAACCATAGGTAATTTCACCCGTAACAGGTTTACATTCTAAGCCGCCGACTTGTTGAAAATAGGTAAATTGTGTGACTTCCATCCCATTCAACCACACTTCCCAACCCAGTCCCCACGCGCCCAACGTGGGCGATTCCCAGTTGTCTTCGACAAAACGAATGTCATGAATTTGCGGATCAATGCCCAATTGTTGCAGCGATTCCAAGTAAAGTTCTTGCAAATTGCGCGGTGAAGGCTTAATCACGACTTGATATTGATAATAATGTTGTAATCTGTTTGGATTCTCGCCATAACGCCCATCTGTAGGACGGCGCGACGGTTGAACGTAAGCCGCACTCCACGGCTCCGGCCCAACGGCACGCAAAAAAGTGGCGGGGTGAAAAGTTCCTGCGCCCACTTCCATATCGTAGGGTTGTTGAATGACACATCCTTGTTTTGCCCAAAAATTTTGCAACTGCAAAAGCAGGTCTTGAAAAGTGAGAGATGAAGACACGGATCGCTTCCTTTAAGGTGATTAATTGGGTTGGCAACACTTCTTGTTGAGGATTTTTTAAAATTTAAGTGTTGTCCCCCTCCCCAAAAAAGAGGAAGGGAAACAAAAAATGACGATTTGATGCAGAATATCTTACGGACTGGCTTGTTGACTGGCTTGACCTACGACATACACACGACGACCGCCTTCACCACGCGGATAAGCCGATAAAGGTTGACTGGTGCCTTGATAGTCCACACTGACACCGTCCAAGTTGCCCACGCGGATTTGATAAGGAGGCGTTCCTTCTAAGGTCAATGTACGGCCGGCAGCGGCAGTGCCTAAAAATAATTGTTTGCCATCTTTATCATTAATTTGCATCCAAGCCTCTCGTGTCACTTTGACCGTTAAACTATTGCTGGGTGGAGTTTGAACGGGTGGCTCGGCTTGTGCGGGAGTGGTGGTGGCGGCTGGGGTTGCCGTTTCACTGACCGCAGTGGCTTGTTCAGGCGCATCATTTCCTTCTTCTTCACCGGGTGGTGTGTAAACCAATACGCTTGATTCTGGGTTGGCATTGGTGCTGAGGGGAATGGGTTGCATCCCAGTCAACGGCTGCGCAATCCCCAAATCTTCGCCCGGTAAGCGGCGATCCAACGGTGCAGAGCTTGATGGAACGGGAGTCACTGCTTCAGGTTGGGTGGGTTGAAAATCGGGATAAAACTTCCACAGGGTCATCAACACCATAATACTCAGGAATAAAATCAACGTTCCCACTTTAAACCAAGGATCAGCACTGCTGGCTTGTGAGGTGGGTTTGTTGTGATGTAGGGTCAAAGGGGGCGGAGTCAGGTCTTGGTTTTGCTGCGCATACAAGGCCAATATCGGCTCAACTGAAGTGTCCAATAAGTCGGCATAAGCCCGAAAATAACCCCGCACAAACACCGGCGGCGGCAACACTTCATAATTATCCGCTTCTAAAGCAAGAATAACGCCCTGATGTAAACAAAGTTTATCCGCAATATGTTCAATGGATAAACGTTTTTGCTCGCGGTGTTGTTTTAAATAAGCCCCTGGTGTTTTGGGAACGGCGGGCGTAGCAGACACCATAGGAACAGTCGTCACCACGGTTTCGGAGTGGGTTAAAACGTCGGAATCGGAAACGGGGGGCGATGCCGCATTATCTACAGGATGATCTACCGTTTCTCCGGTCATGGCCACGATGTGGTATTGGGTGTCATTTTTTTCCAAGCTCATGGGATTTGCAGGGGTTTCTGGCATATCGTCTTTAGGGGATTCTACAGGGGTATCGTCTGACAGCGAAGCCAACACAGAGCCATCAGACTCCATAGGCGACAACGGCGTGGCGGGGTCGCGGCGATAACGGTCAGAATGGTATAAGGTATAAGGAGAACTTGAGTGCGTCATTGTCTTTCCAATTGATTCAATAATCGGGTTTCGGAGGAGTCGGGATATTGCGAACGCAATTGAGCCGCATATTGGCTGGCTTGTTCAGGATCATTCAAAGCCCGCGCCAAACGTACACCCAACCATAATGTCTCTGCGCTTTGCGATCCTAAACGCAGGTAACGACGGAAGTAATTTTGTGCATCAGTGTATTGTCCTTGTTCATATCGGATGAGACTCATTTGGTACAAGGCGATCAGTGATTCGGGGTTTTTTTGTAAAACTTGCGTTAAATAACTGTCGGCGCGAGAATAATTTTTTGCCCGTACTGCACACAATGCGGCATTGGTCAGAGGAATTTCAGGGGTGCGATATAGGGGATTTTCCAACGCACGGCTAAAATGTTGCTGTGCTTGTTCCCATTGACCGCGTTTACATAAAAATTGTCCATAATTATTATGAATATCAGACCCTGATGGATTCAGTTGCAAGGCTTGCTGAAAATGCTGTTGGGCTTGTGCGGTTTGTCCCAGTTGTTCGTATAAAACCGCCATGGCATTGTGACCGTCGGCATAATTGGGATCGATCTCTAGGGCTTTTTCCAAACGATTAAGGGCAATATCATATTGCTGTCGTCGCATGTATTCAATCCCCAATTGCATATTGATTTCTGCGGCTTTTTCGGGTTGTTGGCGATTGTGTTGTGCGGCTTGTTGGAAGCCGCCTTTACTGCCACAACCCAATAAACCCATTATCCCCCACCCTAATATCAGCCATGATAATTTCATTGGTGTCACTCCTGATGTATCACAATGAGCAGTGATTTGAAACGACGTTGGGTTTTATCGTGGACTTGTCCGGCCAATTGTCCGCAGGCGGCATCAATGTCATCACCACGGGTTTTGCGCGTGACGGTGACCAGTCCGGCTTGCCAGAGCATATCACGGAATTGGTCAATGGTCTCTTGAGAAGAGCGGCGATAGATGGTGTTAGGAAAAGGGTTAAAGGGGATTAAATTCACTTTTGCGGGAATAGGACGCAATAGTTTAATTAATGCCCGCGCATGTTCGGGTTGGTCGTTGATGCCGTCAAGCATGACGTATTCAAAAGTGATGCGACGACGGCGGTCGTCGCTGACGTAATCACGACAAGCGGCCAATAATTCTGCGATGGGGTATTTGCGATTGATCGGCACCAGTTCGTTACGCAAGGCATCAAAAGGCGCGTGTAAAGAAACGGCTAAACTGACATTGCATTCTGTTTTTAAGCGACGAATCGCCGGGACAATGCCCGCGGTGCTGACGGTGACTCTACGCCAGGAGAGGCCATAACTAAAATCGTTCATGATCAAGCGCATGGCTTTGACGACGGTGTTAAAATTGGCCAACGGTTCTCCCATACCCATCATGACGACGTTAGACACGGCGCGTTGAGTGAGTTCGCACACTTGAACGCCTTCGCGGCGCAGGGTGTGTTCGGCTAACCAGACTTGGCCGATGATTTCGCTGAGGGTTAAATTGCGGTTAAAGCCTTGTTGAGCGGTGGCGCAAAAGCGGCAATCCAACGCACAGCCCACTTGGGAAGAAATGCACAACGTTCCCCGATCCGCTTCGGGAATAAAGACCATTTCAATGGCATTGCCGTCTTGTAACCCCAAAAGCCATTTGCGCGTGCCGTCATGGGCATGTTGGGTGGTGAGAATTTGGGGAAATTGGAGGGTGGTTTCTTGTTGCAGACGCTGCCGTAGGGATTTGCTGAGGTTGGTCATGGCGGCGTAGTCGATAAGACCGCGTTGATGAATCCATTGCAAGACTTGGGTGGCGCGAAATGGTTTTTCACCCGATTGGGCAAAGAAAGCGGTTAATTCGTCTTGATCAAGGTCGAGTAAGTTAATCATGGTGATGGCGCAGAGCGGTCAGTAGTGAGTGGTGAACCGGCCATGACCGACGAGGAAGCGATGGTCGTGGGGGTTCACTCACTAAGACATTTATGTTTTAAAACCTAGCGGGTGCGCGGACAAATTTCTGCCGCACTGAAGAAGAAATCAATTTCCGCTTTAGCGGTTTCAGGGGCATCAGAGCCATGAACCGCATTTTCATCAATACTGCTGGCAAAATCGGCGCGAATAGTACCGGGAGCGGCTTTTTTGGGATCGGTTGCGCCCATGAGGTCACGATGTAAAGCGACGGCATTTTCGCCTTCTAGGACTTGCACCATGACAGGGCCGGAGATCATGAAATCGACCAATTCGCCAAAAAAAGGACGCTCGCGGTGAACTCCATAAAAGGCTTCAGCTTGTTCGCGGCTGACGTGCAGCATTTTAGCGGCGATAATTTTCAAACCGGCTTGTTCAAAGCGGCTGTAAATTTGACCGATCACATTTTTAGCGACGGCATCCGGTTTGATAATAGACAGGGTACGTTCAATGGCCATGCAGCGGTTACTCTCGTGTGTAAGTGAGGACAGGGGAAAAGTTAGAGTTTATCATTGGTGTTGCATTGTTCACAGACAATGCAAATTTAAAAAGGCATTATACTCGTATTGGCAAGCACTTGTGAATGGTTTCAGGACACAGCAAATCTTTCTCCATTTAATACGACTTAATACGACACAAGGGTCATTTTTTATTTGAGTATTATTTTGCTCATGGTCAGTGGTTAGGAGGGATTGAAACAAGTTGCAGAAGGTTCATCTCTTTGAAATAATTGTTCAGAACAAATGTTAGAAATTTGATTTTTGGCGAAGGGTAAGATTTTTAAGAAAAACTCCCAAAAATATCCGTAGTGTTTTATTCTTTCAAAGAAAATCACCCTGAATAAATGGGAAAACTATTTGAAATTAAAGGAAATCAAAAAAACAAATCATATTCAATTTTTTCAATGTGTTATTGAATGCTGCCAGCCAATATAAGCCAAAATAACGCCGTCAATAAAAATAATATGAATCCATTTTCTGTAGTAGAAAATCATCCTGATAGCTGCTTATTATAAGTTTTAAGATTTCTCCATGAATAAAAACGTATTCCGTCCGACTATAGCCACAATTCATCTTGATGCTATTCTACACAATTATCAGCTCATTCAATCTCTTGCCCCGAATAGCCGCATTGTGGCTGTCGTCAAAGCCAATGCCTATGGACATGGTGCGTGGCCGGTGGCTCGGCATTTGGCTGCACAGGCTGAAGCCTTTGCGGTGGCTTGTTTGGAGGAGGCTTTGCAATTAAGACAGACGGGGATTTCGCAACCGATTGTTTTATTAGAAGGTTTTTTTTCAGCGCGGGAATTGCCGCTGATCGCCCATCACCATTTTATTCCAGTATTTCATCATCACGCGCAAATTGAACAATTGTATTCATCTAATGTGTCGCAACCGATGGATGCGTGGATAAAAATGGATTCGGGAATGCACCGTTTGGGTTTTGCGCCTGAAAAATACGCGGCGGCTTGTCAGCGAGTCCACGATCATCCTTGTATTCGTTCGTTGGTGGCCATGACTCACTTGGCTTGTGCGGATAACCCGGATCATGATTTTACCACGCAGCAACTGGCTGTTTTTACCCGTTATAACCCATTGAAAATAAAATCAATTAGTAATTCCGCAGGCATTTTTACTGGAGCAGAAAGTCATCAAGAATGGGTGCGGCCGGGGATTGCTTTGTATGGGGGGTTGCCACTGCTTGCGCCGAATGAAAAGACGGAAAAATTACGCCCTGCCATGTGTTTATCTTCAAAAATCATTGCCATTCAAGAGGTTAAAGCAGGGGATCGCATAGGTTATGGCGGTGATTTTCTCTGCCAAAGAAATACAAAAGCAGGGGTTGTGGCGATAGGTTATGCCGATGGATATCCGCGTCATGCGCCGACAGGCACACCGGTTTGGGTGGCGGGGCGGCGTGTTCCGCTTATTGGGCGAGTTTCAATGGACATGATCAGCGTTGATCTCACCGATCACCCGTCTGCCATACTTGGTGATGAGGTGGAGTTGTGGGGGCAGCATTTGTCTGTGAATGAAGTGGCGGCTTGTTGTAAAACAATAAGTTACGACTTACTCACGGGCGTGACGGGGCGAGTGGTGTTTCATTATTCATCGTGATAATTCGGCACGGAAACACCATGATTTAGTGTATCATTACAGGTTTTCCATTTCTGACTTTTTACTGTTTTTAGGAGTATTGCATTTTATGAAGAAGTACGTTTCTCTGTTATCTGTTCCTGTATTGCTTTGTTCTTCGTTGGCTTTTGCGGATTTGGCGAAGCCTGAAAGTGATGTGGATAAACTGAGCTACAGTTTTGGGCAAAATGTAGGCAAAAGTCTGCAACACCAAGAGACTGAATTGAATATGGATTATATTTTCCAAGGCATTCGTGATGCGTTGGGAAATCAAGCGGGTTTATTATCAGATGAGGAAATTCAACAAGTTTTGTTGAGTTATCAACAAGATAAAATCGCAAAACAAGAAGAAGCTCACCGGAAACAAGCAGAGGAAAACAAGGCAAAAGGAGATGCCTTTTTAGCCGAAAACGCCAAAAAAGAAGGCGTGGTGACTTTACCCAGCGGATTACAATACAAAGAAGTGACCGCCGGCACCGGCAAAACCCCCAGCAAAGATGACCAAGTCACCGTCCATTATCGCGGCACTTTGATCAACGGAGAAGAATTTGACAGTTCCCACAAACGCGGCGAACCCATTACTTTTCCAGTGAGCGGTGTCATTGCAGGTTGGACAGAAGCCTTACAATTGATGAAAGAAGGCGCGAAATGGCAATTATTTATTCCCTCCGAATTGGCTTATGGTTCACGTGGAACGGGTGGTGTCATTGGGCCGGATGAAACATTGATTTTTGATGTAGAATTAATTTCGGTTGCTAAACCCTAATCGATTCGTTAAATCAGTCAAAGACCGCAAGATAATGGAATTGATATTGTCTTGCGGGTCTTTTTGGTGTTGTAGAAAAATTCAAACTTAAATGTTTGTGGTTATGTCATGAATTATCAACATATTTTTCATAGCGGTAATTTTGCAGATATTTGCAAACATTTCAGTTTATCGTTATTGCTTTCTTTTATGCAAAAAAAACCGCAAGGTTTTTGTTATTTAGACACTCATGCGGGCTTTGGTTGTTATGATTTAAAAAGTCCGTTCGCGCAGCGCAGTCAAGAATATAAAAATGGTATTGGGCGTTTGTGGTCAAATGGGCGTGTACCCGAATTATTTGCGGAATATTGCGCACCAGTGATGGCGTTAAATCCAGAGTCATCATTGCGTTGGTATGCGGGGTCTCCGGAATGGGTGCATTATCATTTACGTGACCAAGATCGCATGATTCTTATTGACAGCGAATCAGAGGCGATTCAATCGCTTAAAACTCGTTTTGTTTCGGATCAACGGGTGATTGTGCAGCAAGGCGATGGTTATCATGGAATTAAATCATTTATTGCTCAATTACAAAAACGCAGCTTAATTTTAATTGATCCGCCTTATGAACAAGTCAATGAACACGTTAAAATTATTGACAGTTTGCGTTATTTATCGCGTCATTGTCGTCAGGCGGTTGTTGCCATTTGGTATCCGTTAAAACAACATCGTGAAACCTCGCGGTTTTATCATAAATTAAAAGAATTAGAAGTGCCTAAAATATTGGCTTCAGAATTATGTATTTATCCTGATGATAATGAATTAGGTTTAAATGGTTCTGGTTTTATTGTTCTCAATCCGCCGTGGCAATTTGCTGAAGCGTTGACGCAGTTATTAAATCAATTATTGCCTTATTTATCTGATCACCCAAAACGCCGTTGTGAGACGATGTGGTTGAGTGAATGAATTGATGAGTGTGGAGACACAGGAATACATTGATCGACTCGCCCATTGTTTAGAGGTGATGGGCGTACAACGTTGGGTAAGACGTTCAATAGGTGTCGAGTCGCCGCATCAGGAGCAAGAAAAAGCGTCATTGTCTCCCGTTGCGCCTACGGCATCTGTGGCAGCCAGCGCGTTGCCAAGCGCGGCAGTGGCATTGCCTCATGTCGTTACGCCTGAGCCTGCCCGCGAGATCAATGACTCGTTGACGGCGTTGACCGTGCCGGCTGCGTGGCCAGAATTACAACAGCAATTGCGCACGTGTCAAGCCTGTCCCTTGTGCCAAGATCGTCAGCAAGTGCTTGTGGGTGAAGGAGATTTGCAGTCTACGTGGTTGTTTATCACTGATTATCCGGATGCAGATGAGGATGCGCAGGGGCAAATTTTCCCTGTGCCGCCGTTGCGGGCGTTGTTTGAGGCGATTTTGCACAGTATGGGTTTAAAGCGAACGACTATTTATTTAACAATGGCGGTGAAATGTCACCCATTAAAATCTCGTTCGCCAAGCGTAAAAGAACAACAAATTTGTCGTGCTTATTTGGCACGAGAAATTGAGTTAATTCAACCGAAAATGATTATTGCATTAGGCAGTGTCGCTACGCAACAAGTGCTTAATACGCAGCAGGAATTGAAAACATTACGCGGACAACTTCATTTTTACGAAAAACAAAATATTCCCATCATGCCAACTTTTCATCCCCATTATTTATTGCATCGTCCGATAGAAAAACGTAAAGTTTGGCAAGATTTACAACAGGCTTATCGTTATTATCAACAGTCAAAAAATGGAAATGAATGATGTCGGCTGTGTCGTTGGAATCTGTACCGTTGACCCGTTTGCGTCCAATGCAACCAACTGATTTACCAGAAGTTTTTACCATAGAGCAACAGGCTTATGTGTTTCCCTGGACATTGAGAATCTTGCAAGATTGTTTAAAAGCAGGTTATCGTGCTTGGGTATTAGAAGAAGGAACGCATTTGGTGGGTTATGCTTTTTTAAGCGTGGCTGCGGGAGAGGCGCATTTATTAAATTTATGTGTTGATCCCAGCTATCATAATCGAGGTTATGGCCGTCGTTTATTAAACCATATTTTGCAATTAGCGCGTCAATATCAAGTGGATATGATTTTTTTAGAAGTGCGCCCTTCTAATATTCCTGCCTTGCATTTATATACCAGTGCAGGTTTTAATCAAATTGGCGTGCGCAAAAATTATTATCCCCATCAAAATGGACGAGAAGATGCGCTTATTTTTGGAATGGATTTGACTGGGTAAAAGAAAAGATATTGATTTTTGCCTGTCGTTTCTTTTGCGTAGATTTTTTATATTTTAATTATAGATTTGAATCAGTTTGGAATAACGAAAAGGGAAACATAACAGTGTCTACTGTACAAAAGAAAATCTGTATGATTGGTGATTTTTCAGTGGGTAAAACCAGTCTAGTGTCTCGTTTTGTGAAACAGACCTTTTCTGACAAATATTTAACCACCGTCGGAGTCAAAATTGACACGAAAATGGTGGCTATAAATGCAGAAAAGAATGTCAAATTAATTCTTTGGGATATTGCAGGTAATGATGGTTTAACCACGACCACAACGTCTTATTTACGCGGTGCAGCAGGTTATTTATTGGTGGTGGATGGGACGCGCCGTCCGACGTGGAATAGTGCTTTAAATTTGCAACAAGCCGTCGCCGCAGAAATTGGAGAAAAACCTTTTATTATGCTGCTCAATAAAGCTGATTTGATCAACGAATGGGAATTAGACACAGCCTTAATAGAAGCCCAACGCGCCAAGGGCTGGACTATTTTAATGACCAGTGCAAAAACAGGCGATCATGTAGAAGAATCTTTTCTGCATTTAGCAATGGCTGTCCTTTAATTTTTTTTGATAAAGGAAAATAAAGTGTCTATAAAATCACATAAAAATCCGCCGCGTAAAAGTAACAAAATGTCCGCGATTCCTTTAAGTATTGTTAAATATATTCGTTCTTTATGGATGTCGGAAATGATTTTAACTTATTTCCACATTGATCAAGAAGGTTTATTGGTTCGTTGGGGAGGGCATCCACGCCATTATGGTTTATCTTATCTCAATACCCAACAACCCGCGAATGAACAAATTGCTTTTTTAGAAGGTTTATTACCTGTCACCCATACGCAAATTTTAGAATTTGTGGGAATTGGACGCGGTAAAGTGGCGCATGTGCATTTAATTCCGTTTCAAGAAGGAACATGGGTATTGATGTTTGATGCCACAGTGGAACATGAACGGCAACAACAAATGCAACAACGGGCTAATGAACTGAGTTTATTAACCTATCGTCAAGCCCGATTATTAGAAGAATTAGAACAAACCCGCGCTGCTTTATTTGCAGAAAAACAACGCCTAGAGGAAATCACTCAACAAAAAAGTCAATTAATTGCCAGTTTATCTCACGAATTGCGCAGTCCATTAACCTCATTAATTGGCTATACTGAACTATTAACCCAAGTTAAAAATGCTGATCAGGAAGAACAGCATTATTTGACAGGGGTGCGCGGCAATATTAACCACTTATTAAATTTGGTGGATAATGTATTAAATCAAGCCACTTTGGAAAATAACAAACTGCAATTAAATCCGATTAATTCGGATATTAAGTCATTTATTGGAGAGTTAAGCAAGTTATTTTTACCGATGGTGAAACAGAAAAATTTAACCTTATCGGTTCATCTTGATGAAAAGATGCCTGCGCGTTTATGGATTGATGAATTGCGCTTGCGACAAATATTTATTAATCTTCTAAGTAATGCGTTAAAATTTACGGAACAAGGGCGTATTGAATTGTCTTTAATGTGGCAAAATGATCAATTGCATTTTGCGGTCATTGACAGTGGTGCGGGCGTGAAAACAGAAGCCCGTGAAAAAATCTTTCAAGCCTTCCACCGAGAAAGCGAAAACACACAAACCACAGGAACAGGATTGGGTTTGGCCATTACGCGCCAATTGATTGAGTTAATGCAAGGGCATATTGCTGTCACCGATTCTCCTTATGGCACGGGCGCGAAATTTTACGGTTATGTGGAGGCTAAAACGGCTCATATTCAAGCCGCAATGCCTAGCCAAGAAAAAAGTCGTTTTAAAATTTTAATTGCTGAAGATTGCGCCATGATTCATACCTTATTAGAATTATATTTAACTGAAGCAGGTTATTTCGTTCTCAGTGCGAATGATGGTGAGGAGGCTTTGGCTTTAGCAGCGTTACAACCTGATTTAATTCTCATCGATATGCACATGCCGAAATATGATGGAGATGTGGTGGTGAGAAATTTGCGTGAGAAAAAATTTAATAAACCCATTATTGCGATTTCCGCTTCTGATTTTGAAACGGATCGTTTGTACGCATTAAGATGTGGTTGTGATGCTTATTTAACTAAACCCGTAGAATCGTCGTTATTATTAGAAACGGTGGCACGTTATTTATCCGCTTCTCCTGCTCATGTTTCACTGTAATGAGAGACCTTAATGCCGCATAAAACATTTTGGATCTATTTCACTGCATTCATTGCCATTTTGATCATTACCGCGGGAATCTATGGGCAAGGGGTGCCGAACGGGCGATTTATTTTTGATGATCACGCTAATTTAAGCGATTTAAGCATTTTAAATGAAGATAATAAAGACTCAGAAACAACGGCACAAAATCGTTGGTCAAAATTTATTTTAGAAGGTTTCTCAGGGCCATCAGGGCGGCCGATTTCTTTATTTTCTTTTGCGTTGCAAGCTGAACATTGGCCAGATAATCCTGCTGCATTTAAAACGGTTAATATTATTTTACATTTGTTTAATGGGCTGTTGTTATTTATTCTATTATGGCAATTAACGGGATTTGTTCAATATACTGAAAAATGGCGATTAGGTATTGCCTTATTCACTGCTGCGATTTGGTTATTACATCCGTTGCATGTGTCCACTGTTTTATACGTGGTGCAACGCATGACGCAATTGTCCACTTTATTTATTTTATTAGCTTTAATTGGCTACTTAATTGGGCGACAATTATTATTACAGCAACGGATAAAATCAGCTTTTATTTGGATGTCATTGTCTTTAACGCTAGGTGGCTTATTGGCGGTATTGAGTAAAGAGAATGGCATTTTATTAATTTTGTATGTTTTAGTGTTAGAATTTACTTTATTGGCACATTTAATTCGTGGTAAATTATGGCATGTTTGGGCAAGTTTTTTTCTTTATTTACCGTTAATGATTTTAGTGGTTTATTTTGCCAGCAAATTTCCTGTTTATTTAGAGATGTATGATGCGCGTCCTTTTAGCTTGCAAGAGCGATTATTGACGCAACCGCGGGTGTTATTGGATTATCTCAGTAAATTATTGTTATTGCAGCCGACTCAATTTGGTTTATTTCAAGATGATTTTATCTTGTCAAAAACGCTTTTAAATCCTATTTCTACATTGCCAGCGATTATGTTATGGTTGGGTTTATTTTTAACAGCGTTATTGACTCGGAAACGTTGGCCGATTATTGCATTTGCATTATTGTGGTTTTTAGCGGGGCATGTTTTAGAATCTAGTTTTCTTCCCCTGTTAATGTATTTTGAACATCGCAATTATTTACCCAGTGTAGGAATTTTATTAGGATTAGTTTATATCGCGGTGCAATTAGCGCGTTATTTAAGTCCGCGTCCTATTGTGAAAATAGCTTATGTGTTTATGTTAATATGGTGCTTAACTGTTCCGTTATTAAGCTATCAAGAAAGTCGTTTATGGGGAATGCCATTGGCACAAGCAAAAATTTGGGCAGATACTCGTCCTTATTCGCGTTTGGCGTTGCTTCATGCCGCAGCAGCATTTGCCGCGGAGGGCGATTTTAAAACCATGCAACATTATCATCAACAATTAGCGCGCCATTTTCCCGATGAAGTCAGTCCTATTTTAACGATTTTAGCCACCGTTTGCCGCAGCGAATCAGTGGTTTTACCTGAGAAAGATCATTTATTTGCCTTATTAATTCGCGGCCAAGTGGATGCGCAAACGCCTGCCGCGGTGGATTTTTTTACTAAAAATGCGTTAATTGGACATTGTCCGCGTTTGAGTTTTGATGATATTGAACAGATTATTTTAGTGTTATTAAAAAATCCTCATATTGAGCCTTATGCGGTCGATTTATATTCAATTTATGCCGATTTTTTGGGTCGAACTCAACGCCCTCTTGATGCGGTTAATGCCGCAGATGAAGCCTTAAAACGTTTTCATTCTATTCCGTTGCAATTTAATAAAGTGCATTGGTTATTGCGAGCGCAACATTATCAACAAGCACAACATTATTTATTAGAAATTCGCCAACAATGGAATTATTGGCAATGGCGCAGTTATCAGCAAGAATGGCAAGAATTAAATGATATGATTGTTGATATGATCGACCGAGAAAATCATTAAATAAAAATTATTATCCACGGTTTAATCCTATCCCCAACAAATCCGCCCGCGTCAATCGTGCCAAACCCACTGGATCAGTAATATTTTCTGCAATTAAACGATCATTTTGCTGGTTCATCATTTCTTCTAATAGCTGTCGCAATTCGTGGGCATTTCCCAAATGATTTTGTTCTAATTGCCATTGTTCAAATAAGTGCAATAAACTGCTTTTTACATCGTCATCTAATTGTAATTTTTTAGCTTGCACCATTTGTTCAAAAATAGCCAATAATTCGTTGGCTTGATAATTCTCAAATAAAAAAGTGACATTAAAACGTGAATTCAAAGCAGGATATAATTGCAATAAACGTTGAATTCCCGTTGCGGTATCGGCTAAAATCACGCTCATTTTACTGCTGTGTTTATCTAATTCTTGCAATAACGTTTTAATCATATCGCGGCCGATTTCGTCTTGAGGGTGTTGCATTAATTGCTGGGCGGAATCGATGAATAACACGCCATTTAATGCCTTATAAACCGCTTCGCGCACCGATCCCAATAAATCAGATCGTTCCACTTCCACCACCTGTCCGCGTTCCAATAATCCTAATGCGTAAAAAATGCGTCCCATCAATTCAGCCACGCGGCTTTTTCCCGTGCCATAATGTCCCGTGAATAAATAACAGCCGGGGGTAAAAGCAGAATCAGGATCGCGTAATTTCTGTACTTTAATGCCATTAATTAAGCTGCGCATTTTTTGTTTAACTTGCTGTAAACCCACCAATTGTTCTAATTCTATTAATAAACTCTCTAATGCCACAACAGGACGCGGTTTTAAATAAAAATTTAATCGCTCTGGAATATCAGCAATCGTTAATTCATAACGCATTTCAGCCGTGATCATTTCTTTTTGCACACGAATAATGCGATGTTCATCCATTTCTTGATATAAATTGAGAACTTCACCTGCATTTCCAAAAGTGCGAATGTCTCGATTTAAATGCCATTGATAAAAAAAATCAGCTAAACGCTCGGCCAATTCTGGCGCAATGAAACGCTTTTCTTTTTCTACCGTTTGTAAAAAAATACTGTGTAACGTTTCAGGATCATAATCGGGAATATCTAGCGTGTTATTCGCACTAAAACGCCGCCGCAAACCGGGATTAATTTCTAAAAAACGCTCAATTTCTTCAGGATAACCTGCAATAATTACCGCAAATTCTCCCAAATGATTAGACATGGCTTCCATAATCGTTTCAATGGCTTCCTGTCCAAAATCGTGGTCATTGCCTTCACTTAATCGATAGGCTTCATCAATAAACAATACGCCACCTAATGCGTCAGAAATTTTCTGTGCCGTTTGGATCGCCGTTTGCCCGACATAACCCGCGACTAAATCCTCCCGCGATACACGAATTAAATGCCCTAAATTCAGTAAACCCGCATCACGAAACACTTCTGCAATTAATTGCGCCACGGTGGTTTTTCCCGTACCGGGATTGCCTTTTAATACCATGTGTAAATTAAAGCGAAATTGATCCGCTAATTGATGGGGTATTAAACGAGAAACAGTATTATTTATTTCTATTTTTTCTTGGCTATTTGTGCTATGTTGTTCTTGGTGGCGGGCTATTAATCGCTCTATTTTTTCAATCACCACTTCTAAACCACGCATTTGTCGCAAACGTTCCAAAGCGGGTAAGGAAGACGTTTGTCCACTTAATGCAATTAAACATTCTCGTTCTAATGTTTTATAATGCTGCAATTGATAGCTTAATGATTTTAATGATTCTCCTTCTGAACCCAAACGACGCGCCAATTGTTCACAACTTTGATTAAAAATAGACCAATCTGTCATTAACTGATGTTTTAATCGCCAATAATGCAATAAATAAGCAATTTCATCTTGACGCGGAGAACCAATAAAAATCACGCGATGCGTTGGTGTATAATCTTGTTGAAAAAATTGATTCAATAAAAAATGCCATTCGTGGCGTTCTAATAAACGTCGAATATTTTGCAATTCGGTATGCGGTAAAATAAACAAATAAATATTATGATTACTAGACGGCAATTGCCCACTGCGCGTTAAAACAGCCGACATATCGCGTTGCGCGGGCGCATCAAAATGGGTAATAAAATCTAAACCATCCGTAAAAATAATCGCCGTTTTTAAATGTTCATCTTCCACACAACGCGCCATAAATCCAACCACTTCAGAATCGCTCATTTGCCCTAATTGTAAAGAACTTTCTAATATATCGACGGATAAATGGGGATCAGTGTGTTGCAATTGCTGGGTGTGCGCCTCATTTAACAGGGACATGCCGTCCAAAGGCCCCCCCACCGGCAAGCGACTGGGCGCGGCAGGCGGCGCACTGGGGACGGGCGGATTCGCCTGACGCAAAGATAAATCCTCAGTGTAAGCCTGCGCCCTGACATCAGGACGACTCACTTGACGCGAATAACTGTCATGAAAATAAATTTTTTGCCGACCATTATAAAAAACAATTCGCTCATAACCGAGTTGTCGCAAATGGCGATATAATATTTCTTCTAAGGTCAAAATACCTAAACTCGGCGGACAAAATTCATCGTCAGTATGGCCGTGTAAAAAAAAGAAACGCTGATAAGCCTGATTAAAGTAACTTTTGATTGACATAACGCCTCATGATTATGAACAATAACAAATCTAATTTAACGTCACAATGGCGACAACATATTGCCCAAACTTGTGCGCGCATTATGGTCGAACAGCAAATTAGCGATTTTCAAACCGCGAAACAAAAAGCATTCACGCAATTAGGGCTGTCCAACACCCTTGATTTACCCAGTAATCAGGAAATTGAAGCCGAATTACTGCAATATCAACGCTTATTTAAACACCAACGCCATCAGACTCATTTGCGCCATTTGCGTCAAACTGCCGTGCAAGCCATGCGTTTGTTGGCACAATTTTCACCGCGTCTTGTTGGCCCCGCTTTGTATGGCACGGCAACGGAAAATACGGGCGTGACGCTGCATTTATTCGCGCATACCCCTGAAGAAGTGGCTTTTTTTCTCATGGAGCAGGACATTCCCTATCAATTGTCTGAAAGAAGTTACCGCACCACTCGCCTTGTCACCTATCCCACGTATGAATTTGTGGCTGGAGACACGGAAATCGTGTTAGTGGTATTTGATATTGATGACATTCGCTGGTCGCCACCCAGCAAATTAGACGGTAAACCCATGCGCCGCGCCACCTTATCTGCGGTAGAAACTTTATTGGCAGAAATGCCAAATGATTAAGCATTCATTAAAATTAACACAGCGTGATGACATCATGAAACGAGTCACTTATATTAGTCAAGCTACCGCACACGTTAATATTGACACATTAGGCGAAATTACTCGCGTTTCTCAAGCGAATAATAAAGAAAAAAACATCACAGGTGTTTTGCTGTTTTTTAAAAATATTTTCTTTCAAGTGATAGAAGGAGAAGCGGCGATCATTGATGCGTTATATCAAAAAATTCTCTGTGATTCTCGTCACGATCATATCACCTGTTTAAAAACAGAATTAAACATTGAACAACGTTTATTCAGTGATTGGAATATGAAAGTGATTGATTTAGACGCAGAACAGGGCATTGTTTTAGAACCGGTTAAGCAATTATTACATGCCGTCACGGAATCGCATCGCGTATTAGAACATTACACCCAACCCAGTGTGGTGCGGATCATTAATGAAGGACGTAATCCTTTAGAATGTCCAGCGCGCATTGTGCCTAAAGTGATTTTTTTTGCTGACATTGTTTCTTTCTCTGTTTTTGCAGAAAAATTACCTGTACATTTAGTGATGGAGGTGGTGAATTATTATTTAGATATTTGCACGCGCCATATCACGAATTGCGGCGGAGAAGTGATGAAATTTATTGGCGATTGTGTCATGGCTTCTTTTCCTCAAAATAAAGCTGATCAAGCGATTCAAGCGGGTATTTTCATATTGGAAGAATTAGCGCATTTACGTGCCAGTTCTGATCCTGATGCGCGTTTATTGCAGCAATTATATACAGGTATTGGTATTTCCGCAGGAGATGTGATTGAAGGCAATATTGGATCGGCTCAAAAAATGGAATATACCTTATTAGGCGACGCGGTTAATGTGGCTTCACGTTTACAAGAATTAAGCCGCGAAATTCCACACGCCTTACTTTTTACCCGAGAAGTCATGAACCTATCGACTCATGGCCAATGGCCATTTCTCTCCTTAGGCAGCCATAGCATTAAAGGTAAAGCTAAAAAATTGGATATTTTTTCTATTAATCACCCGATTGTGTTTAAATCGGAACAGGGTAAAAAAGAAGCCGATAAGATCAAAATGGCTTTAGATCAATTAAAAAATATGGTTTAATTCATGCTTCAATTTGGCCACTCCAAAGGAATTTTTAATAATGGCATTACTGCGTTTTTTTTTTCTATTACGGGCTACTGGTGGGACTGTTGACGGCTTGCGCCAGTTCGGACAGCGATTTGATTGCACAATTACGACAAAAAGCCGACAATGGCGATGTAACAGCACAATATCAAATGGGTTTATTATTCTATAATGGACGCGGAGTCACGTTGGATTTAAGCCAAGCGGCTCAATGGTTTACCCAAGCCGCAGAGCAAAATCACGGCGAAGCTCAATTTAATCTTGGTGTGTTATACGAATATGGACAAGGTGTAGAAGCCGATCCCACACAAGCCTTGTATTGGTACATGTTGGCCGCACAACAATCCGTAGAACAATCAGCCGAAGCCCTGAATGCGCTGTTGCCTACTTTGGATTTAGAACAACAATCGCAAGCCCTAGAGAAAGTGGCACAATTTAACGCCAAACACAACTTATCCGTATCCATTCAACAAGAAATAACCGAGCCACCCCCCAATCCCCATTCTCCCACAGAACCCACAGAACCCATTCAAAACCAACAAAATCATTAAGGCCATTGACGTATGTTTATCGAACGACTCACGATTATTGGTGTAGGACTTATCGGCGGCTCGCTGGCATGTGCGCTACGAAAACAAGGCGTGTGCGGTGAAGTGGTCGGCTGTGGGCGTAATATAGAAAATTTACAACGCGGAGTCGATTTAGGGGTTATTGACCGCTATGACACTGATCCGGCGCGTGCGGTGACAGGGGCGGATGTGGTGGTGATTGCGGTGCCGTTGGGTGGTTTTGCGGGCGTGTTTCAAGCGATACGAGACGCGGTTAATCCTTCTGTGATTCTGACCGATGTGGGCAGCGCGAAAGGAAGCGTAGTCAACGATGCCAAGCAGCACTTATCACCCGCACTGTATTCACGTTTCGTTCCTGCACATCCCATTGCTGGCACGGAAAAAAGTGGCGTGGCGGCCGCTTTTGCAGAATTATTCGTAAAACGAAAAATAATCCTCACACCTCACGAACAAACCGACGCAGACGCTTGCGATTACATTTCTACACTATGGCAATACACAGGTGCGGAGGTGGTGACATTATCTGTAGAACATCATGATCGCGTTCTCGCCGCGACCAGCCATTTACCTCACGTTTTGGCGTATAATTTAGTCAATACCTTAGCCCAAATGGACGAGCAAGCTGATGTGTTTCAATTTGCGGCGGGGGGATTTCGAGACTTCACTCGAATTGCCTCCAGCGATCCCACCATGTGGCACGACATCTGTTTAGCCAATCGGGAAGCGATTTTAGCCATATTGGCGCGGTATCAACAGCATTTAAATGAATTAAGTCACGCCATTAAAACGGGACAGAGTGAAACCATTTTGACCGCTTTTAAACAAGCAAAAAATACCAGAGATGCGTTTTTTGGTTAATAAAATTGTATAAATGCTTTAATATTTTCTTATTCTATTGGCTTATTGATTCGGATAAATTTTTTCAATGACACACGATACTATTCTCGAATTCAACGTGCAACCCGGTGGGCGTTTACAAGGCACGGCACGGGTGCCGGGCGACAAATCGATTTCGCACCGCTCGATTATGCTGGGTGCCTTGGCCGAAGGGACAACGCATGTCACGGGATTTTTAGAAGGCGAAGACACGCTGGCGACTTTAGCGGCTTTCCAAGCGATGGGCGTAAACATTACCCGTCCGAGCGCACAAACCGTTATTATTCAAGGCGTTGGCTTGCATGGATTACATGCGCCGCAGGGTGTTTTGGACTTGGGTAATTCAGGGACTTCAATGCGTTTATTGTCGGGATTGTTGGCTGGACAAGGTTTTACCGCGACGTTGACGGGGGACAAATCCTTATCGCGGCGGCCGATGCGCCGTGTCACAGACCCCTTATCGCAAATGGGCGCGGTCATTGCCAGCACGGAAACGGGAACGCCGCCGTTAGTGATTACAGGGCAAAATACATTGCGTGGTATTCACTACACCATGCCCATTGCCAGCGCACAAGTGAAATCCTGTTTACTGTTAGCGGGGTTATACGCTTCGGGCGAAACTTGTGTGACAGAACCCGCGCCCACCCGCGATCACACAGAACGAATGCTCACCAGTTTTGGTTACGATGTAAAACGAGAAGGCAATACGGTTTGTGTTCGCGGAGGGGGACAATTGCGTGCCGCACCTATTGATGTGCCTGCGGATATTTCTTCAGCGGCTTTTTTCATGGTGGGAGCCAGCATTGCGGCGGATTCGGATGTCACTTTGCAACACGTGGGCATGAATCCCACGCGAATCGGCGTATTAAATATCTTACGAGAAATGGGTGCAGATTTAACGTTGCTCAATGAGCGTTGGGTCGGTGGCGAACCCGTCGCCGATATTCGTATTCGTTCCAGTCAATTGCGTGGTATTCGTATCCCTGAAGATCAAGTGCCTTTGGCGATTGATGAATTTCCTGTATTATTTATTGCGGCCGCGTGTGCGACGGGAGAAACCGTTTTAACCGGTGCCGAAGAATTGCGCGTCAAAGAAAGTGATCGCATTCAAGTGATGGCTGATGGATTACAAACGCTCGGCATTTCCGCTACGCCAACCCCCGATGGTATTATCATTCAAGGCGGCCAGATCGGTGGTGGTACAGTGGACAGTCATGGCGATCATCGTATTGCGATGTCATTTACCATAGCGGCCTTGCGTGCCAATGCGCCCATTCGTATACTAGACTGTGCCAATGTGGCGACTTCATTTCCTAATTTCGTCTCATTAGCGCAAACATTAGGGATTGATTTACAAGGATAAGTACATGACTGAATCAGAATTTTTTTAGACAAAATAATTCTGATTCAATCCCCATTGTTAAAAACAAAAAACCACACAACCGACCCACTTTTAAGGATTTCCTCAACTTATGTCATTGGCAGAAATTGATCATCTATTGGTTTTATCAGACCGAATTACCACCGCAGGACAACCCAATGAAATGCAATTGATCGATGTGGCTGAAGCGGGATTTCAAGTGGTGATGAACTTAGCACTGAATACTTCTACGCATGCGATTGTAGAGGAAGCCGAGTTAGTCGAATCTTTGGGCATGACTTATGTGCAGATTCCCGTGTTGTTTGATCAACCTGAATTGAGCGATTTTCAAATTTTCTTAGCCATGATGTCTGAATATGAAAAAGAACGAATTTTTTTACATTGTGCCGCGAATAAACGAGTCTCTGTTTTTATGTATTTATATCGTTTAATTCAAGAAAAAATGAGCCATGAATCAGCAATGAAAGATTTACAGCAAATTTGGCAGCCTAATGCCATTTGGCAGCATTATATTGATCACGTTTTAGCCCATTATCAAAAATCATTATAAAAGATTATTGCTAAACCCATTAAACCCATTATTTTTCATTAAGAAACCAGCAGCGAGCCAGATATTTCAGATGGAAATCACTTATAACCCACAACAAATTGAGCTTAATGTACAACAACGTTGGGAAGAAGCACAGGCTTTTAAAGTCACAGAAGACCCTCAACGGGAAAAGTTTTATTGTCTTTCCATGTTTCCTTATCCCAGCGGCCGCTTGCACATGGGACATGTCCGCAATTACACCATTGGCGATGTGATTTCACGTTATCAACGGATGCAGGGTAAAAATGTATTGCAACCGATGGGTTGGGATGCGTTTGGTTTGCCGGCGGAAAATGCCGCCATACAACACAATGTCCCCCCCGCACAATGGACACGCGATAATATCGCTTATATGAAAAGTCAGTTAAAACGTCTGGGTTTCGGCTACGATTGGAGTCGAGAAGTCACGACGTGTTTACCTGATTATTATCGCTGGGAACAATGGTTTTTTACGCGACTTTATGAAAAAGGTTTGGTGTATAAGAAAACTGCGCCCGTGAATTGGGACCCGGTGGATCAAACCGTACTCGCCAATGAACAAGTGATTGACGGACGCGGCTGGCGTTCGGGCGCGTTGGTAGAACGGCGAGAAATTCCACAGTGGTTTGTGAAAATTACCGCGTATGCCCAAGAATTGTTAGACGGTTTAGACTTGTTAGACGGTTGGCCAGAAGCCGTTAAAATCATGCAACGCAATTGGATCGGGCGTTCGGAAGGGTTAGAAATTTATTTTCGCGTGGAAAATGCGGCAAACGACATTTTACCCGTATTCACGACGCGCCCCGATACGCTCATGGGCGTGACTTACGTGGCGATTGCGGCGGAACATCCGCTGGCCACGCAAGCCGCTGATAATAATCCAGAATTAGCGCGTTTTATCGCCGATTGTCAGCAAACGGGAGTCGCCGAAGCCACCTTGGAAACGATGGAAAAACGCGGCATGGCTACGGGATTGACCGCGATTCATCCGATTACAGGGGAATCTGTACCCGTGTGGGTGGCGAATTTTGTGTTAATGGGCTACGGCAGTGGCGCGGTCATGTCCGTTCCCGCGCATGATCAACGGGATTTTGAATTTGCACAAAAATACAATTTACCCATTAAAATTGTCATTCAAAATGACGCAAATACGCCACTGACTACACCACTCGACGCAGCCATGACGGAAAAAGGCGTGTTAGTGAATTCGGAGCGGTTTACGGGTTTGACTTCGGAACAGGCTTTTTCTGCCTTAGCGGAAGAATTAGAAGGGCGTAATTTGGGAGCGCGGTTGGTGCATTTTCGTTTACGCGACTGGGGTGTATCACGCCAACGGTATTGGGGCTGTCCCATTCCCATGTTGGAAACGCCCGACGGAACTACAGCCGTTCCCCGTGAGGAATTGCCCGTGATTCTGCCCGAAAATGTCACTTTGACGGGCTCAGGTTCTCCCCTGAAAAAAGACCCGAATTTTTATCAAGTTACTGATTCTATTACACGAGAAACGGACACGTTTGATACGTTTATGGAGTCGTCTTGGTATTATGCGCGTTATGCCTGTCCCGACAGTCAGGCAATGTTAGACGAGCGGGTGAATTACTGGTTGCCGGTGGATCAGTATATCGGCGGCATTGAACATGCGATTTTGCACTTATTGTATGCGCGTTTTTTCCATCGTTTACTACGTGATGAAGGCTTGGTGAAAGGCGATGAGCCGTTTACACGCTTATTGACGCAAGGCATGGTGTTGAAAGACGGATCGAAAATGTCGAAATCAAAAGGCAATACGGTCGATCCGCAAACCTTAATTGAGCAATACGGCGCGGATACGGTGCGTTTATTTATCATGTTTGCCGCGCCGCCAGAGCATTCGTTAGAGTGGTCAGATGCAGGTGTGGAAGGCGCGTCACGTTTCTTAAAACGCTTGTGGCGACAAGTGCATCAATTGGTCGCAGACGGCGCAATTCCCGCGTTAAATAAAGCTGAATTAACCGCGAGTGAGCGCGATTTGCGTCGCCAAGTGCATGAAACTTTACAGAAAGTGAATGATGACATCGGCCGTCGTTACACCTTTAATACGGCGATTGCGGCGTGTATGGAATTGTTAAATAGTTTGAGTAAAGCCGACAATACGCCACAATCTCGTGCGGTCATGAAAGAAGGTTTAACGGCTTTAGTGCAGATGCTGTCTCCCGTCGTGCCGCATATTACACAAGAATTGTGGCACGTTTTAGGACACGATGAATTACTGATGAATGTGACGTGGCCGGCCGTTGATACCAGCGCATTGCAGCGTGATACTGTAGAATTAGTGGTACAAGTGAATGGTAAATTGCGCGCTCGTATTGCTGTGGCGATTGATGCGTCAAATCATGAGATTGAGCAAGCGGCTTTAGCCGATGAAAATGTGCAACGATTTATTGAACATAAAGTGATTAAGAAAATCGTTGTGGTCGCGGGCAAATTGGTGAATGTGGTGGTGGGATGAGTACTTTTTTCCGTGCTTTTGTGCTGATGGTGATCGTGCTGCAAAGCGTGCAGTTATCGGGTTGTGGTTTTCGGCTGCGCGGATCGGCCGATTATCCCATGAAACAGGTTTTTATTGAGTCTGTTTCTGCGCCGCGAATGGCTTATGTCTTAACTCGTGAATTGCAAAACGCGAATTTAACCATTGCCGAATCTAAAAATAATGCTGAAGTGATCGTGATATTAAGCCATGAAATTTTAGATCGGCGCACTTTATCCGTGTCCAGTTTTACGGGTAAATTGGAAGAAGTCGAGTTAAATTATCGCATTCATTTATCGGCTAAAAAAGCAACGGGAGAAGTATTAATTGAGCCGCAATTAATCAGTTTATTACGCGATTATCAATTTGAAGAAACCGCCGTATTAGCCAAAGCCGATGAAGAAATTATGCTAGGTGAAGAATTATTCCGCGAGGCATTAGTGCAGATTATGCGGCGGTTGCAGATGTTGAGGGTGGGGTGATGGGGTTTCTTTTACTTAATAAGCCGTTTTTTTGGAGCTAAAAATGCACCTTAATATTGATGATCAACAACTTAAAGAATTGCTTAAACAAGCATTTTTTGAATTAATGCAAGAACGTCAAAACGACATCGTTGATTTAATGTGGGAGGTTATGGAAGATAAAGCATTAGGGCAAGCAATTATTGAAGGACGGGAGGGGGATTTTGTTGATGAGGAGGAGATTTTTTCTGTTTTGCGTGAACAGATATGAAGGTACATTTTGAGCGTCGATTTTTGCGAGATATTCACAAGATTAAAGACAGATTATTGCGAGTTCAAATTGAAGAAATAATTGATCAGGTTAAGCAAGCTGAATCATTAAACGATATTAATAACTTAAAAAAACTTCAAGGTTATGATACTTTTTATAGAATTCGCTGGCGGGATTATCGTATAGGAATCCAGCATATAAATGATGAAATTATTTTCGTCAGAGTGCTGCATCGTCGAGATGTATATTATTATTTCCCATGATTTTTTCTTGTTTTCAAGTGACACTTAGGAGCGAGAAAAAGGTGGATTTATTTTTATTAATGCGGGAGATCACAATGACAAACCCTCTACCTATGTATCGCAAAATTTTTAACCAAGCCAAATATTATTCAGAAGCCGCAGAACTTCTGTATAAAACAGGTTCTAACGAAGGAAATGCCAGTTATATACCAGGATATATCCTTTGTAGCTCTTTCTGTATTGAGTTGCTGCTTAAATGTCTTATTCTTATACGGAATGACGATATTTTTACCAAGGATGATGTTAAAGCAAAAGGCATTAAAATAGATGATCATGTTTACTCCGAGCTCTTTGACAAAATTGATCAAACTTTTCAAGATCGAATTGTTCAGACATACAATGATCTTTTCAACGAAACAATTACGAAAGATCAATATATCAATCTGTTGTCGTTAGGTAACAAACATTTTATTGAATGGCGTTACATATATGAACACAATGATGAAAAGAATGTGGATATTGAAATTCAAGTGAAGATCACCAATTCTCTCGGAAAATGTATTGAGGACATCTTGAAAGAGCATGGACTGTAATATTTTTCTTTCTCATTCCCAAGTGCCAAGCCTGTAAAATAACCTCCAAAAATGCCATTTTTCGATAGAATTATTAGAATACAATAATGAGTGAAGAATCTACCTTATCTCGTATTTACAAAACTCGTCAAGAGATTTCAAAAAAATACGAGCATGATCCCTACAGATTAGTGGAACACTACATAGAATTTCAAAAACAGTTTGTCTGAATCAGAATTTTCAGAATTAAAAAACAAAAAACTAATAAAGTTAATTCCCAGCAAGTATCCATTTTGAAAATCCTGAAATTCTGAAACTCATTAAGTTTTTATATCTACTTAGATATTAGGTATAAGATACTGCTTAATTTTATTAAACTAAACACTTTACCTGACAAAAAGGTCTCAAACATACTGGTGACTTCCGTATATTTTGTATCAGCTTTCTTTGCCCTATCTAAAATAAATTCTCCCGTATAAATATTCACCGTTCCATACCACGTTTCTGAAAAAATTGGTATAGTAAAAACAACCTCACTCCACCTCCTAGCAGGAGGGAGCTGGGGGCGGTAGAAATGCTGATATTCCAGATTATTTTCGTTTAGGTTTATGCTGAAAAACCTCATTTAGCGTAAGGTGTAAATTGAGAATGGCTAGAATCACTATTTTTAATTTGACGCGCTTGGTCTAAGCAGTGTATTTTAACCGATTCTAATAAACCAAACGGCTCAATGAACCACTTAAAAATAAAGCCTATTTTGTACAATGGCTTCTTGGAGTATTAACATGGCGGATATTGAACAACAGCACATTGAAGCAGCACTAAAACAATACATTGACCCTTTTTTACAAGGGGATTTGGTGTCAAATCGGTGTGTGAAAAAAATCGACATCAACGGCGGACAAGTGAGCGTTGAGGTGGTTTTAGGCTTCCCGGCGGAGGGATACAAAGCCACTTTAGCCGATGCGCTGCACGCCTTGATAAAGGCAGTTGCGGGTGTCACCGAGGTGCAGTTGAACATCAGCAGCCGCATCGCCACACATGCCGTACAAAAAGGCGTTAAACCCTTGAAAGGCGTAAAAAACGTCATTGCTGTTGCTTCTGGTAAAGGGGGCGTGGGCAAATCAACCACAGCCGTCAATTTAGCATTAGCCTTGCAAGCCGAAGGTGCAACGGTCGCGCTACTCGACGCGGACATTTACGGCCCCAGCCAACCGCGTATGCTGGGTGTACCGGGGCATAAACCTGAATCATTAGATGGCATGTCTTTGGAGCCGGTGATGAGCTATGGTTTACAAAGCATGTCCATGGGTTACATGGTGGAAGAAGATACGCCGATGATTTGGCGTGGCCCGATGGTGACGCAGGCTTTAGAACAACTGCTGCGTGACACAAATTGGCGCGAAGTGGATTACATGATCATTGATTTGCCGCCCGGCACAGGTGATACGCAACTGACTTTAGCGCAAAAGATTCCGGTCAGTGGTGCGGTGATTGTCACTACGCCACAAGACATTGCCTTATTAGATGCGCGTAAAGGGTTGAAAATGTTTGAAAAAGTCAATGTTCCCGTGCTGGGAGTCATTGAGAACATGAGCATTCACATTTGCAGCCAATGCGGTCATGAAGAGCCGATTTTTGGTCAAGGCGGCGGCGCGAGAATGGCTGAAGAGTATAAAGTAACGCTGTTGGGCGCATTACCTTTGGACATGGCTATCCGCGAACACGGTGATGCCGGCCATCCCACAGTGATTGCCGCGCCAGAGAGTCGAATTACGGAAATTTACCGCGACATCGCTCGCCGAGTCGCTGCCCAGTTATCGACGCAATCCAAAGATTACAGCTATCGTTTCCCGACCATTATGGTAGAGAATACTTAATAGGTTTTGGCGTGAATCCGTGGGCGAATACATTAGTTCGCCCACGGGACTGTCTTGGGTAAATGAGGGATTTCATGTGACATACACCCGTTTAGTGGGCGATGCCTCCTACTTTAATCTGTCTCTTATCCCACAAATTCTGACAACAATTGATATTGTGCTTCGTTTTCGCCGCTTTCTGAGCTTTCGTCACGCGCAATATTTGTACAAGTACGCGCCATACGACAATACATCGCCACATCCCACGCCAGGTTTTCTTTTGCTCCCGGCGCGACGCAAGTGGCCGCCGCTTTAGCAACAAAATGCCCCGCTTGATCACGCCAGTCTCCATCCGCACCACAGCGGGTATAACTCTCTACACTGGCCGCTTTAGCCATTTTGTGCGCCATTTGTAGCTCATCTTCCGCGGTTGCGGGATTCTCTGCCAGTTTAACAGCCCGTTTGATACGGTCATCCTCGTATAAGGATAAGACGTTTTCAACAAACAAAGCTGCCACTGCACGTTGCTGAGAAACGCTTAACTTATTCAATTCAATACGAAATTCATTGTCATTGCTGATTGTAATCATTAATAAATCTCCCTTAATAATGTTTTACCAAATGACTCGGTTAAAGCATACCTCGGCATTGTCTTGTGTAGTGTATTTTTCATACCTTCTTTTAGTTCATTTTTTCGTCCCGGACTCGCTTATATTATAATGCTTCTCCCGACATTATCGCTAAAAATACGAGTTTAATGGCAAGAAAAGCAAGATAACAGAAACAATCTAAACTTTCTTTATCCCTGCTATTGTCAGTTTTCTTTCTCCAATTCCCCGTACAATTCCAAAAACCGCTGGGTAATTTTATGCGAGCGGTCGTGATAAATTAAGGGAGTAGAGGCTTGATGAGATTCGCGTACTTTGACCGAATGTTCTAAACGGGTTTTAAAGACAGGTAAACCTTCATCAATTAATTCTTGTACCAATTGCTTAGGTAAGCGGGCATTGCTTTGAAATTGATTCACCACAATCCCTTCGATTTTTAATTTATCATTATGATCGCGTTGAATCTCAGCCACACTGTCATATAACGCATATAATGCCTGACGCGAAAAATCATCACAATCAAACGGAATTAAACAACTATCCGCCGCCACCAATGCCGATAAGGTAAAGAAATTTAATGCCGGTGGAGTGTCTAAATAAATGGCATCAAATTGGGAATCTAATTGATTTAAGGCTTCGCGTAATTTAAACAATTTATAACGAGATTCTAACTTACTGTGCAAACTATCCAGCGAAGTGGCTGAAGGTAAAAGATGAAGGCGCGCAAAAGGAGTGTCATGAATAAATGCCGTAATAGGCTTATTATGATAAAAAGAAAAATTTAAAGTTTGCTCAAAAAAATCCGCCAAATGCGGCCGAATAGTTGCCGCCGTTTCCACTCCTAATAAATATTGACTTGAATTGCATTGTGGGTCTAAATCAATTAACAGGGTACGCCGACCTTTCATGGCACTGATCGCCGCCAAATTACACGCGATGGTGGATTTGCCCACACCCCCTTTTTTATTAAAAATCACTCGACGCATATTTAATTTCCTTATGGTTAATTGTTGTTATTTATTCGCTTTGAGCATGATAGGGACGATTGAATTGAACCCAGCGAATTTCACCATTCTTTAACTCTTCTTTTTTCCAAAATGGCGCGTTATATTTAAGCTCTTCAATTAAATATTGACACGCATCCAAAGCCGCGTCTCGATGCGCCGACCATGCCGCCGTTAACACAATGGTTTCACTCGGCCGAATTAAGCCCACCCGATGCACAATTAATACGTCTCCTAATGTCCAACGTGTTTTGGTTTGTTCAGCCAGATGCTGCAAATAATGTTGGGTCATGGCGGGATAATGTTCCAACCAGAGCGTTTTAACGGCATCCCCTTCGTTGTGGTCGCGCATGGTGCCGACGAAAACAGCCGACGCGCCCAAATGTTCCCGTCCTGTCATTTGACGTTCTTGTGCGGCCAGAATTTCCCACGCGTTAAAAGGAGACTCGGTAATTTGTACGTGCATCTTAACCCCCCGTCACCGGCGGAAAAAAAGCCACTTCATCCCCATCTTTTACCACCGTTTCGGCAGTGACATAGCTTAAATTAACGGCCATTAAAATATTTATCGGTAAGGGTAAATCGCCACAAATTTGCCGCCATAACGCGGAAACCGTAGTCGGCACAGTCAGTTCTAACTTTACTTCACTTTGTTGCAACTGCTCGCGCAAACTGGCAAAAAATTTTACCGTCACAGCCATGATATTCTCCTTATTTTACTGATTGAGTGATGAATTGTATCGCGCCAATTTTCAATCTTCAAACATTTTATTCACCCAAAAACAAAAAGGGATAACCCGCTATTGATTCGGATTATCCCTTTATTTAGCAAAACAATCGTTTTTGCTTGCACTTAAAAAGGCAGCGGCATTTCAACGCCATTTAACAAAAATTTACCCTGACTTAAAACTAACTTTGTTGTATAACGTCCATCAGATTCAGCCAGATATTTAGCCACAACAAATTGCGCAATTTGTCCATCCACCATTTGCGCAATTTCATCTTCAGACGGTTCAGCATCTTCCGGTAAATCTGAAATCACACTCAGTGTCAGTATTTTCTTTAACAAAGCGGCATCTAAAGCAGCATCAACTTCCACGGTAATAGCCTGCATTAAGGCATTCGTATCATCTAAATTTAACGGCTGCTTACCATCAACACTGGCTTTGGCATTTACGTCTAACTGCCCTTGTTGCGTTTTCAATTGTAAGGATTTCACCATTAATTCCGGAGAATCCGCCCATAAGCCCGGTAATTCTTGCATAAATGTGCCGATCATCACCATGCCCATTAAATCTTCGGATAAATGGCCATTTTGGCGTTGTTGCTGCACTTCACGCACTTGTTTTTGAATGCGTGCCATTGCGGCGGCATTAACCTGATTCAACGACCACTGATCACGATAACTCATTTCCAGCGTTTCTTCGTCGATGCCTTCGAGTAATAACTTGCTGATTTGGTTAGATA
This sequence comes from Thioflexithrix psekupsensis, assembly GCF_002149925.1. NCBI lineage: Bacteria > Pseudomonadati > Pseudomonadota > Gammaproteobacteria > Thiotrichales > Thioflexithrix > Thioflexithrix psekupsensis. The sequence continues at coordinate 283,762 of NZ_MSLT01000023.1, forward strand.
ATTGATAGCTCACGGTGCTTCCATCCACCTGACCATCAGCCATCAATTCAAACCCTTCTAACAACAAACGAAATGCCTCTTCCCCTGTATCTTGCAGATCAATTTTGGCCACTTTCATCGTGCCTTTACTCAGATCAACCTGCAAACCATCGGCATTTTCCTTTAAGGGAATACTGTCCGTCTTTGAGTCTAACTTTAACTCATTCAAAAGAAAATTTACCGTATCCACTTTTGCGGTTAAATCAGGTAAATGGAGATTCAACTGCACAGGAAACATATCCACGTCAAATTGGCCACTTAACGTCGATTTTGCCCAATCCAATGTAAAAGTAGATTGCTCACCTTTTTCAAGAATCTTTAACTCCCCGAAGGTCATCTCAATACGGGGTTGTTCAAAAGTTTCATTATAATTCATTTTCCCCGTTAAGCCGTCCCATTTTAGCGAAATATCGCCTGAGGATTCATCGGCGGGTAATTCTCGCGCCCAAGGGTCAACATTCAACACACTGCTGCCTGCGCCTTCCTTATCAATGTCGGTTTTCACCACCAACACGGGCAACCCCCCCAAACCTTCTTCTATTTCGGCATCGACCACGGCTCTAATTTCCGTCAAGATCGTCAAGGGCTTACCATGTGCTTCCACTTGGGCTTGAATATCTTGTTTAAGGCGGGTTAATAACACCAATGGATCGGCTTCGACTTCAACGGCATCTAAAGGCTGGTCTTTCACCGTATGTTTTACAGAAAAGGCTTTCAGATCATCGGGTTCGCTGGCTTCCTCGGTCATGAGGGATTCATCTGATGACTCTTCAGATGTCCCTTCAGAGGACTCTTCAACGGAGGGTTCTTCGACTTGAGTGACTTCTTCCTCTTCTGTTACTGGGGCGGTTTGTGCGTAGATCGGCATAGGTAACAGCAATTGGGCTGTTAAAAATCCCGCTAAGGTGGTATATAAAACAGGTTTCATTGTCATAGAATTCCGTAAAGTTAGGGTGAAAAAAGTATGACGTAAAGTACAGCTCCGTGCCAACACAATACCGTGTTTTGCCGCTTTTTTAAACCATGTTATACTAAAATAATTCTCTTATTTAGTACACGTTTTCATTGCGTTTAAATAATTGGCTTTTTTAACGATTTCCTGTTAAAAACCTTATCATAGTGGAGACATAAACGATTAACACAAGGGACAGTGGGATTAAGCCACTTATTATTTCCTTTATTCTTAACCTGAAGTGGCGTTGTCTCTAATGCGCTTATTAATGACTTGTTTTGTGGGGGGAGATGGTTATGTTGTTTTATCGAGTGGGTTTGTGGGTTTTATTACAAGGTGTGCTGGTGCATGACATTTGGGCAAGTACATTTTCTCCGCGTGCTAATGTATTCGTAGCAGAAAGCCAACGTTTATACTTGCCAGCCATTGCCGCTTATCCCAGCGCAAATGCCATCACTTATCAAGCGGAATTACAGTGGTCAGAGGCACAATGGCGAGTAACACATTTGGCAGAAAACACAGCGACATTGAGCGCGTCAAGTTTGTATGATGTCAGCACCGGCCAATTGCTCATCCCCACCGTAGCCACGACACAAGGACAATTTGCAGTACGTTTAGGGGTTAATGCCACGCATGATGCGTTGAACCTGTTAGACATCAAACCTCATCCTCGCCCGCAACAGGTTCTCGCCCAAGGTTTAAATGTGCAAGGGGTGCAATTGTGGCTGCCGGCGCGTTCCCAACAAGCCCGCGTCCTAGTGAGTACAACAACAGGCGTTTATCCATTTGATTTAGATGGAAATCGTTTAGGCGATGTGCTGTATGCGCATCACAGTGGTGCAATGGACATTCGCTATCGCATATCTTTTGCGGGACAATGGGTGTCATTGCTGGCAATTGCCGACGAAGCGCAACAGCAAGTGGCTTTATTGCGTCTCGATCCAAATACGCAAGAATCGCCATTATGGGCAAATTTACCGTTAAACAAAAAACCTGAAGCCATTTGTTTATACCGCAGCCGTAAAACAAATGAACATTATTTGTTTACTATCACGTCGCAGGATATGACCCAATGGCAATTAAATTTTCGCGGAGAATCATTAGATATTACACCATTAATCACCCGTCCTTTGACCCTTGCGGCGACAGCGTGCGTGGCTGACGACGATTACGGACAGGTGTATGTGGGCAGCGATCAAGGTATTTCTGCTTATCCCGCTGAACCCGAAGCCTTCGCCTCACAAATGGCTACTGTAGTCACTTCGCACGCCAGTGTGGATTTAAGTTTTTATTATACAAATTACGGCGCAGGCTACCTATTAAGTCTGACTACCGACGGAGAAGTGATTGCGGTGCGACGTGATGATGGAGTGGTTTTAAACGGCTTTGGCGTAATGGAAGATGAAACGCCTGATTTTACTAGAAAAAATCAATGGGCGGGATTGGCCGTAATGCCGCGTGGCGTGGCGGCTGCGCGCAATGAATTTGCGCAAGGGGTCATCGCTTTGTGGGATCGCCAAGCCGATGCCATACAATTACTGTCTTGGGGTGACGTGGCCGAGGCCATGTATTGGTTAGTTGAACCCACCACAGACCCAAATTCGTGGAACATGTCGAACTCACAGGCCGTATTGGTGCGCCCAACCTTGCAAACACAGCCGGTTAATACCTCTGGGGATGCTGCGGATGATCCCGCGATCTGGTTACATCCCACCCATGCGGAATTAAGCACCCTATTGGGAACGCAAAAACAAGGCGGCTTATTTGTTTACGATTCGTCAGGAAATGTAATTCAGTTTTTAGCGGATGGTCGTTTGAACAATATTGACTTACGCTATGGTTTTCTTTTGGGGGAACAACGTGTTGACATTGTGGCCGCGACCAATCGCACGGATAACAGCATTAGTTTATACCGCATTGATCCAAATAACCGACAATTAGAATCCACAGCAGCCGAGCGCGTTTCAGTGATGCTCAATGAAGAAGTCTATGGCGTTTGTATGTATCATGATAAAACCGCAGATAAATATTACGTTTTTGTCAACGAATTTGGTGGCTTAGTGCAGCAATGGCTATTGTCAGACAATGGACACGGCGCGATTGATACGACATTGGTACGCACTTTTGACGTGGGATCACAGACAGAAGGGTGTGTGGTCGATGACTATTTAGGTTATTTGTATATTGGCGAAGAAGATGTGGCGATTTGGCGTTATTCGGCACAACCCGACGCAGGCACAGAACGAATCGCTATTGATCAAGCCGACGGCGGATTTTTCAGTGCCGATGTGGAAGGTTTAGCCTTATATTATCTCAATGAAACAGAAGGTTATCTGATTGCCTCCAGTCAAGGCAATAACACTTATACCGTCTATGAACGCGGTGGCGAGCATCGCTATTTAGGCGCGTTTCGCATTGTCAACGAAGAACGTTTGGGGATTGACGGCGTTACCGGCACAGACGGCATTGATGTCACCAACAGACCCCTCGGTGATGCGTTTCCTCTGGGCGCATTTATCGCGCAAGACGATGTCAATACTTTGCCCAGAGCTTTTCAAAATTTTAAAGTGGTGCCGTGGGAACACATTGCGACACGCTTAAATTTGCAAATGAATCCTGCATTTAAACCTTAAATTTAACGATAATTCAACCTTATTTCACGAGACCATAACGCATGGAATTAACAGGCTTATATGAGACATTAAAAAATGTCAGCTATCGGGTAGAAACGCTTAGGGGGTATCTTTGACTATGACCATAAAGCAGAGCGTTTAATTGAAGTTAAACGAGAATTAGAACAACCCGATGTGTGGAATCAACCCGAACGCGCCCAAACTTTAGGACGAGAACGGGTACAATTAGAACAAGTGGTTGATTTATTAACTACTTTGAGCCAATCCGTGATCGACACCAGAGAATTATTAGAAATTGCCGATCACGAACAAGATGGGGAAATGTTACACGCGGTTGAAACCGATTTATTGCATTTAGAAAAACAATTAGCCGACTTAGAATTTACCCGTATGTTTTCGGGAGAAATGGACGCAAATAACGCCTTTTTAGACGTGCAAGCAGGATCGGGCGGAACGGAAGCCCAAGATTGGGCAGATATGCTATTGCGTATGTATTTGCGTTGGGCTGAAAGTCACGATTTTAAAACCGAAATTATCGAATTATCACCGGGCGATGTGGCTGGCATTAAAAGTGCGACGGTCAGCGTACAAGGGCAATACGCTTATGGCTGGCTGCGCACAGAAACGGGCGTACACCGTTTGGTGCGCAAATCGCCTTTTGATTCAGGTAATCGTCGTCACACTTCGTTTGCGGCTATTTTCGTTTCGCCTGAAATTGACGACACGGTGGAAGTGGATATTAATCCCGCAGATTTAAGAATTGACGTATATCGTGCCAGCGGCGCGGGCGGTCAACACGTGAATCGCACTGAATCCGCGGTGAGAATTACCCATTTACCCACTAATATTGTGGTGCAATGTCAAAATGACCGTTCTCAACATAAAAATAAAGCCACAGCCATGAAACAATTGCAGGCGAAATTGTACGAATTAGAAATGCAAAAACGCAACGCCAATCAGCAAGTGATTGAAGACAATAAATCAGATATTGGTTGGGGTCATCAAATTCGTTCTTACGTGCTGGATCAATCGCGGATTAAAGATTTACGTACTGGGATAGAAATTAGCAACACGCAAGCGGTGTTAAATGGTGATTTAGATGCGTTTATTGAAGCCAGTTTAAAAAGTGGTTTATAACTTGATTTTAACTATTTTAAAGAGAAGCTAATAATGAAGCTAATTCCAGTCATTTTATCAGGTGGTGTAGGAAGCCGTTTATGGCCGTTATCGCGGGAACATTATCCCAAGCAATTGCTGGCCTTAGCGGGCGAAAAAACCATGTTACAAGACACCGTAACGCGCTTAAATGGTTTAGCTGATTTAACAGGGCCAATTGTGGTGTGTAATGAAGTGCATCGCTTTTTAATTGCCGAACAATTACGGGCTTTAAATATCACGCCATTACATCTTATTTTAGAACCCGTTGGCAGAAATACTGCGCCTGCGGTGGCGATTGCGGCCTTGACCGCACAAGCAGAAGAAGCCGACGCGCTGATTCTGGTTTTACCGGCGGATCATTTGATTCAAAACCCTGAAGCCTTTCGTGACGCGGTGACAGCAGGAAAAAGCGCGGCCGCACAAGGTCATTTAGTCACTTTTGGTGTGGTGCCGACGCGTCCTGAAACGGGTTATGGTTATATTAAAACGGGAGAATCTTTAACGCCTGATAATGCCGTTTTTAAAGTCGCGCAATTCGTCGAAAAACCCGATTTAAATACTGCAACCAATTATTTAAAAAGTGGTGATTATTATTGGAATAGTGGGATGTTTCTTTTTCGGGCAGATGTTTATTTAGCCGAATTGGCGCGTTATTCTCCTGACATGCTTATTGCCTGTCAACAGGCTTATGAAAAAGCCAAACAAGATGCCGATTTTTTGCGTATAGACAGCGAAAGTTTTACCCAATGTCCTGCGAATTCTGTCGATTATGCCGTGATGGAAAAAACTGAAATGGGCGCGTTAATTCCTTTATCCGCACAATGGAGTGATGTGGGCGCGTGGTCGGCATTATGGGAAGTGAGTCCGCGTGATGAAAATGAGAATGTGCTATTAGGTGATGTGCTAACGCATGAGGTAAAAAACTGTTATTTACGCGCTGAACATCGCTTAATTGCGGGGATTGGTTTAGATAATTTAATCGTCATTGAAACAGCCGACGCGGTGTTAATTGCACCGATAGAACAAGCGCAAACGGTGAAAAAAATTGTTGAGCAGTTAAAAGCGGGTAATCGCCACGAAGCCAATTTACATCGCCGCGTGCATCGCCCGTGGGGAACGTATGAAAATATTGATGTGGAAGAGCGATTTCAGGTTAAACGTATTATGGTAAAGCCCGGTGCCAGCTTATCGCTGCAAATGCACTACAATCGTTCCGAACATTGGATTGTCGTTAAAGGCACGGCCGAGATTACGCGAGGGGAGGAGATTTTTTTACTCAGCGAAAATCAATCGACTTATATTCCGCTGGGCATTAAACACCGTCTCGCTAATCCCGGTAAAGTTCCTTTAGAAATCATTGAGATTCAATCAGGTTCTTATTTGGGCGAAGATGATATTGTGCGGTTTGAAGACGTATATGGACGACAATAAAAACTACGAACTCAACCATCGCCAGAGATAACTACGCGGAATCGTCTCTCCCGTTGACACATAATGTAAAACAAGCGCATCGTTTAAACTCGATTTCATCAGCGATGCGCCCATCGGCGTACCACACCACAACAAACGATCCCCACTGCGTAAACTTTCCGTTTCATCTGGCATTAACAAGCATTCTTGCGCCCGCACCAACAACAAGGGAATCGCGCATAATTTCTCACTGCGCTCCCGCGGATCGGCTAATAAACATTCTAAATTAACCGCTTTTTTTTGCTTAAATAATTCAAAAATGGCAGGCGTATCTTTTTTGTTAATATTAACCTCCCAAATGTAAGGATTATCGATTTGTAATTGGTTAATTTTAGCAATTAAATGTTGTGACCATTGCTCACCGCGTTGACGCGCTAAAGTCATAAATTCATTTAACAAAGGAATGCCTAATAAAACCCGAATATGATCCGCAATAATTTGACTGGCTTGCATCACCACATTGGCATGAACAGCCTCAAAAATAATGCGATTTTCGGAGCGATTTTCCCGAATCACCACAAATAAATTGGGATTTAATTCGCGTGCGGTCATGACAATCGATAAATTATCAATATCATCATTTGTCCCCGCCACCAAACCGACCGCCTCTTCAATGTGCGCTTGACGCAACGTCACCGCTTCCGTACCCCGCCCGACAATACATTGTCCGCGAGGATAACCCATTTTTTCTGGGGCTAAATCGACAATCACCAAATGAATATCTTGTTCTTTGCGTAATTGTTCATACACCGATTTACCAAAACGCCCATAACCACACAAGACCCAAATCCCTTGCCGCGGTGGATTTAAATCACGTAATGTCACCCTATCGCGTCGCCCAATAAACCATTCTAATAAAACATGCAAACTGGGAGAATGCAACATGGTTTTTAACTGCTCGGCAAAAATCTCAAAAGGATTATAAATATAATTCGTGCCGAACGAAGCCATATTGGCCGCCACTTCATGAGAATCAACACGCCCAATAGCACGTACTTGGGGATTTAATAATTTAGTGGTAATGCTAATGTGCAAATTGGCTAAATTATTATTCGTAATGGCCACCACTCCCGCACAATAAGGACTTTTTAATCCTGCTTGTAATAACACTTGAGGACGGCTGGCATCATCACATAAATTAGGGATATAAACAGGGTGATTATCTAAAATTAAATTATCAATGCGCGTTTGATCAATTTCTACCACCACCGTGCGAATATCATGTTGATCTAAGGCATGAACTAAAGATTCTCCCGTGTCGCCATAACCGCAAATTAAATAAAAAGGTTCTTTAATGCGCTGTACTGAACCGATAAAATGACGCACGGTAAATACTTTTTTCAGCGTGTCGTTTTGAATTAAAGTTAAAATCGTTCCAATCGCATATAACCAACCAATGACGGTTAAATAAATCGAGATAGAAACCCATAACCGCTGCGCCCCAGAAAAACTATAAGGAATTTCTCCAAAACCAATGGTGGTTGCGGTGTAAGAAATGAAGTAAAACGCATGGAAAAAATCCATGTAATAAACTTTACCATCCACCTCAATACCAGGGATTAATGTCATGCCGACAATAGAAATCGTGTAAACGCTTAATAGCACCAGTAATGGGATGCGCATTCGTCGCATCACTAAAAAAATAATAGAACTGCTGCGATCTTTCATAATCAACGCCGTAACATGACTGTTTCAATCACCAATAATAAAACCGAAACCAAATTAGCCACCAATGCCCCGCCCGATAAAGACACAATACTGGCCATCACGCTGGGAGTCATGGGCGATTGTTCTACGTATAACACAAATCCCCACACAATCGCCGCCGCGATCAATTGTAAGTCTGCGACTAAACTGGTGGCCAATAATACCGCGCCCACTTGAGAACGGTCGCCAAATTTTAAAATGGTCGCGGCAAAATTGACAAAAATCGCCGCCGCTAATTCATAAACATGATGGTGATCAGGATTGTCAATGTCGCCAAGAAAAAAACCAAAATTTAACGTCATTGCCAAAACAATAAAAAAACCAAAAACAACTTTTTCTGGATTCATGTGTTTATCTCGATTTAAAAATTAATGTGAAGGCGTGATCAATGTGGCTGTTTTTAAGCCATCATAATTACCATCTGCCGCTAATGAATAGCCGTGCAAACGTTTATTATAAACTAAAATATGGTCTTCATACCATAAGGGAATATAAGGCAATTGTTCATGTAAGTAAGTTTGTAATTGACGGTATAAATTGGCTTGGGTTTCTAATTCTTGGGCTTGTTCGGCTTGTTCGATGAATTGATCCACGATGGGATCAACAAAACGTCCGCGATTAGCCCCATTGGGTGGTTGGGCTTCGCTGTGAAAAGCATAACGAAAAATATCGGGCGTTTTTATTCCAATCCACGCTAAACTAAACATTTGAAAACGCCCTTGTTTAATATCACCATAAAACGTTCCCCAATCATAAGTCTGTAAAGAAACGGTTAAGCCTACTGCTTCTAATTGTTGTTGAATCACACTGGCTAAACGCACCCGAAATGGATTATTAGAGGTTTTATAACTCAGCATTAAAGGCATTGATTTATCGATAGAAGCCAATAATTGACGCGCTAATTCAGGATTATATTCATAATGATTTACCGTTTGCCCCGCCCAATGGTGCGGCGGTAATAAACCGTGGGCTAAATCGGCCGCATTTCCCATGACATATTTTATAATGGCTTCTCGATCTATCGCGTGAGCAATCGCACGGCGCACGGTTAATTGTTGTGTTAATGGGTCTTGTAAATTAAAACCTAAATAAGCAAAATTGCTGCCTGTTCTGGTTTCGACTTTAACTGATTTCTGTTGAGATAACCACGTGACTAATTCAGGCGATAAATCATTTTGAATTAAATCTAATTCGGCATGAATTAATTTAAGCGAACGCACCACAGGGTCTTTTACTTCATAAAAAGTCACTAATTGCCCATCATGGCGACGACGTAATGTTAAACGATTGTCTTCTTGCCATTGGATAAATTCAAATTCGCCATTGCCAATAGGATGACGAGTGAAACGGTGATCATGTAAATCATGGGGAACAATCCCCACCGTTAAGCGCGTGGGAAAGAGTAAATCGGCTTTATTGAGTTTAAAAATTAACGTGTTATTATCGACAATTTCAATTTCACGAATAATTTGCAAATTACCGCGTAAAGGTGAGGCATTTTCCGCGTGCAAAATCCAGTCATAAGTCGCTTTAACATCGTGCGCGGTTAAAGGGCGTTGATGGTGAAAATCAGGACGATCAGGACGCAAAGTCAGTTCATATTCCAATTCAAGCGCATCCCGCACGCGCCAATCGGCTAAATCAGGCACAGGACGCAACGCGGCATCAAAATCGACCAATCCCCGATATAACAGGCGATTAATGCGCGAGGACGCGGCATCGGTGGCTTGGCGCGGGTCTAAATTCACGGGCGCGGCGGCCAAACCAAAACGAATCGCGGCATTGTCAGGCGCGCCACAAGCGGTTAATAATAGCAAGCTGGCGAGAAAAATAATGTAGTGCATTTTAAGCTCGTTGGGCAAATCACAAACGGCCAATTTAATCGTATTTTTAGTCGTTTGGCAATCTGAAAAAGAAAGGTTGATAAAATAAATAAAATGGGCAAAATTAGAATTATCGGTGGAGAATGGCGCGGACGAACTTTAACGGTTTTAGATAAACCCCATTTAAGACCCACTCCCAATCGCATTCGTGAAACATTATTTAATTGGTTAAACTGGTCAATTCCGAGTAGTCATTGTTTAGATTTATTTGCGGGTACGGGTGCATTGGGTTTAGAAGCGGCTTCGCGGGGAGCGAAAAGTGTTTATTTAGTCGAACACGATGCGCAATTAGCCACACAATTACGTCAGTTATTAACGCAATTAAATGCCACACAAATTAAAGTGATTCAACAAAATGCGTTTCATTTTTTAAATAGTCCGCCTGAGAAACCGTTTAATATTGTTTTTTTAGACCCGCCTTTTGGTCATGATTATTTGGTGACTTGTTGTCAGGCCTTGAGTCAAGCGGGTTGGTTATCTTCTGGTGCGTTGATTTATTTGGAAGCGGAGCAGAATTTAAGCGAATTACCGTTGCCCGCACAATGGCAGTGGATAAAAAAACAGCGCGCAGGACAGGTTAATTATTTTTTGGCGAGAAATGGGGAGTAGGGATTGGTTGTTGTTTATAAAAAATAAACGACTAAAAGGACTCCTCCTTCTTTGTAAAATGCGGTAAAGCATTTTGTCCCCAACTTGCTCAAATTCAGTGCAGTGATTATACTGTTGATCTGTACTGAATTTTTTAAATCTTGATAAGGTGATGTGATGACAAAGTTATCGTTAGAAAAACAAGAAGAATTAAAAAAATTGGATGAATCTATTCATCATGATCCAGAGAATGCACAGGGGTACAATGAACGTGCTATTCTTTACGCGGAAAATGGAAAATATGATGAGGCGTTTGCTGATTTTAATCAAGCGATAGAATTAGAACCTAAAAAAGCAGATTATTATAATAATCGTGGTTTTTTCTATCTAAAACAAAAACAGTATGAAAAAGCATTAGCTGATTATAATCAAGCTATAGCCTTGAGTCCTAAAAAAGCGCGTTATTATAATGATCGTGGCAATGTTTATTTAGAGCAAAAACAGTATGAAAAAGCATTAGCTGATTTTAATCAAGCTATAGCTTTAAATCCTAAAGAGATAGGTTATTATCATAATCGTGGCCTTGTTCATGCGAAGCAAAAACAGTATGAGGAAGCATTAGCTGATTATAATCAAGCTATAGCTTTAAATCCTAAAGAGGCAGGTTTTTATTTTAATCGCGGCAATATTTACTCTGAGCAAAAACAGTATGAGAAAGCATTAGCTGATTTTAATCAAGCTATAACTTTAAACCCTAAAGAGGCAGTTTTTTATCTTGAGCGTGGCACTGTTCATTCAAAGCAAGGGCAGTATGAGAAAGCATTAAGCGATTATGATAAAGCCATAGCATTAAATTCTAAACAAGCTGCTTTTTATAATAATCGTGGAAATATTTATGCAGAACAAAAACAGTATAAGGAAGCATTAACTGATTTTGATCAAGCCATAAGATTAAATCCTAATGATGCGCGGGCTTATTATAACCGTAGTAGTATTTTTTTTGAGCAAAAAGAATATGAGAAAGCATTAGCTGATTATAATCAAGCTATAATATTAAATCCTAAAGAGGCGGGTTTTTATCATAATCGTGGCATTGTTTATTTTGAACAAGAAAAATATGAGAAAGCATTAACTGATTATAATCAAGCCATAGAATTAAATCCTGATGAATGGACTTTTTATTTAGCAAGAGCTGCTTGCCATGCTCACCAAAAAAACCTCAATATGGCCGCCCAAGATTTTGAGAAAGCAGGCGAATTAAATCCCGATCAAAAACATTTTTACTTTCAAGTTTTAGAAAATTTTAAACTGACTGACCAGTTAGAACAAACTAATATCGAATTAGAACGACTTAATTCCGAATTAGAAAAAGCCAACACAAAGCAACGAGAATTCACTCGTGAATATAACCATTGGTTGGGTAATCATCTTTTTCCGCACCGTTTGCAAAAAATTGCAGAGGAATTAAAAAATTATCCTGAATTAAAACAACAACATTTAGTTTTATTAAACAGTGCGCAGCAAGAGGAATTAACAAGAATTAATGCCCAATTATTGCGTACTCGGCATTTATATGCAGGTGATGACAAGCAAAGTAAGCAAGAGTTTCAACGCCTTATCTTAGGTGATCGTGATCCTTCTCCTGACGAAGCCCGCACTTTTCCAGAAATTTTAAACGAATGTTTAAAACTGAGAATTTCTGATTTATTCCAATATCATCCACTAAAAAAACAATGGGAAACCTTCTTAGTCAAAAACGAAAAAAATGCAGCGCAATTACAACAAGATTATCAAGATCAGGTTTTACTGGGAACGATGCCTGTTATTGATTGGATTAAGGCTAATTTAATGCCTGAATTTGAAGTGACATTAAATGATGATTGGCAAGAAATGCGGGTTAAAAAACTTAATTACGCCGAAGCCATTTTACGCAACATTTTATCCGAATTATTGCTTAATCTATTAAGATATAGCGATTTAAGCCATATAAAACTGCATTTCACCACCCAAACCCATCAAGAATTGGAATATTTAACGCTTGACTTTTATAATACTTATCAAGAAAATAAGAGCGTAGGTTCTGAAGTCGGCTTAAACGCTTTACGGGAAACGCTAAAGCAAATCAATGATGATGTGGATACTTTAAAAATTGAAGATGATAAAGTGTCTAAATTTTTTCATTTAACATTTGGTTTGCGGAAAACTATTTTTATCCGTTCAGAAATTTCAAAACAACGTACTAAACGCTTGGCTAAAATGTTAGAAGCATACATAAGTGGGGATTAGAAGGAAATGCGCATATTGTGGGTTGAAGATGAAATCGGGAATGAAAAAACTAACTTTTTTGCACAATATGCCGATAATGTAGATTGCAAAGAAGATTTTATGGATTCTCGGCGTGAACTGACTAACAACTTGCACCATTATGATTTTTTGGTGTTGGATATTGATTTGCGCCATGTTTCATCACACGCCGACATTAAAAGTTATCTTGATAAAAATAAGAGCTGGGATTTAGACGAAGAAAGGCTTTTACATGAAGCAGGCTTTCATCTTTTTTTAGCTGTTTTTCAACAGCGTTTTCCAACTGAGCGGATTTGTTTTTTTACGGGCAATATTAACCCAGATAAGCGTGCTATTGCTTTCAACACAATGTTGGAAAAAATCAAGCTTACGGGGCAAAAGAAGATAAAAGACAGTATGGAGCAAGTTATTTCTGACTTCAAGAAAGACGCTTCTTTAACTGAAGAACAAGAAGAACATTTCGATTCCGTTTCAGAGCAAATTATTACTAAAGGTGGTTATGCCAAAGGTGATTATAAGGCATTGTGTGAAGCATTGAAAGAGTGGTATAAGGAAACTTTTAAGTACCCACCCCCTGACGACACCGCCAATATTTTCATTGAATGCTTTAAAAACGCCCGCATTCCTGAGCCTCAAGTATTTGATAAGAAAAAACCAGAAGATAAAGAAAAGCTGATGGCTTGGTTAGATCACCATTTTAATTCTCAACATCCTGATTTTCCTTATTTAACCTTGCGACGGGGCTTATTGGATTCTTTAAAAGAAATAAGTAAAAATTCTTATCAATTAAAGGACAAATATAACGAAATTCTTGATAAAGACACCTTTATCGAAGGCATTGAATGGTTATTAAAACCATTACATGATTATTCCCCTAAAGACGGAGATGATGAACTGTATTTAATCTTATGTGATTATTTATCAAAGCCGTTTGATAAAAGCGCATCTGTAGAATTTTCTCCATTGGCAACCATGCGCAATCGAACAGCACATGGAAATATTCGCCGCAGTTCAAAAAGTGTTGTTAAACCTGAAACAGTAGCGTTTTTATTTCTACTGGTTTTAGAAGAATTGTTACAAGAAAAGATGCTTATAAATCATCAATTAGAACTTCTTTTTAAGGGAAGATTAATCAGCACAGCGCAAAATAAAGCTGATCCATTAGATCGCAAAAATTTCATAAAAAAATGTCCTGAAGATGTTACCCCAGAAAAAGATGAAAGTATCAATTATATTGAATGCTTTTACCACAATTGCTTACGCAAATTACCACAAAATCACCCTCTCTATTCCTATCTTCATATCGCCTATCAACAAGAATAGACACTTGATGCTCCCGACAAGTTAAAACCATCAGCACGTAGCAACGTGCTTCAGGCTTAAAATAAAGAATCACAGGAAATTCATCACTCCCAATTTGATACTGTAAGTGAACGTGCTATAGTTGATCCGCTATTTTGAGCGGGCAACCTTGCGGGCGGTAATCATACCATTGACGCAGGGACACCCTATCCGTTTAGACGCACGAAACAGTGAGGCTTGCCAAAACACACCTACCCTTGTTTCTCTCGCAAAATCACTTTGCAGACCCGCGCCGTCTCAACACGTCATCTTAACGCCTTGTGTTCAAAATAGCGTCTCGCCAAAAACGACATCAAGAGAATACTTCAGCATCAAAGGCTGACACTCCCGTTTTTAGGCGCACAGGCTAAGTACGACATTGTAAAATATCACTGCGATCATTCGATTTATACGCTTTTCTGCTTATTGTGCCAGATGGGCTTAAAACAGCCTTGCACCCAAAAAAGCGTCACCGCTCGCAACGACACCAAATCGTCTCGTACTGTTACAACATTAAACACGACATTGCGCTCCCATAACTAACCGTTAACCCCTCATTTTTAGAGATTTTTGGACATTCAGGGCTAAAAATACCACTTAATACCACCCTTTAACATCCAAAATGCACCGCCTAGAGACTCCTATTGTGGTGTCCCTGTTTTGCTGTGGCAAACACGAAAGCAATAAAATGCGTGTTAGCGGAAAAAATTGGTCGAGCGCGTTTTATCTAAGGATATGACCATGAAGAGAATTTTGATCAACGCCACCCAACGCGAGGAAGTCCGTGTGGCTGTGGTGGATGGACAAAGATTGTATAACTTTGACGTAGAAACCGCCAACCATCAACAAATCAAAGCCAATATTTACAAAGCACGCATTACCCGAATCGAACCCGGCCTAGATGCCGTTTTTGTGGATTATGGGGGAGATCGCCATGGTTTTTTACCGCTTAAAGACGTGGCGGTGGAGAATTTTCAAGGCGACACCCACAACGGACGCGGCCGCTGTGATCAATTGCGCGAAGGGCAAGAATTACTGGTGCAAGTGGATAAAGAAGGACAAGGCAACAAAGGCGCGGCCTTAACCACTTACATCAGTCTGGCGGGACGTTATCTGGTCTTAATGCCAAACAATCCCCGCGCAGGCGGCGTATCCCGACGCATTGAAGGCGCAGATCGCAGCGAAGCCCGCGAAGCCATGAATACGCTGGTTTTACCCGAAGGCATGGGCATTATTTTACGCACCGCGGGCGTTGGCAAAACCGCAGAAGAACTCAAGTGGGATTTAGACTATTTGCTGCAATTGTGGTATGCGATTGTCGAAGCGGCTGGAAGCCGTTCTGGCCCTTTCTTAGTCTATCAAGAAAGCAATGTGATTATTCGTGCCATTCGGGACTATTTACGCGAAGAAATCGGGGAAATTTGGGTGGATGAACCCGAAATTTACAACGAAGCAGTGGGTTTTATGCGCCAAGTGATGCCCACTTTTGTCAATAAAGTCAAATACTACGACGAGAAAATTCCCTTATTTACCCGTTTTCAACTCGAAACGCAAATTGAATCGGCTTTTCAACGAGAAATCAAACTGCCATCGGGGGGAACTATCGTCTTAGATCACACCGAGGCGTTGCTGGCGATTGACATCAATTCGGCGCGTGCCACTCGCGGCGCGGACATCGAAGAAACTGCGTTAAATACGAATTTAGAAGCGGTGGATGAAATTGCGCGCCAACTGCGTTTGCGGGACATTGGTGGTTTAATTGTGATTGATTTCATCGACATGCTGAGTCATCGTCATCAACGTTCTGTTGAAAGTCGCATGAAAGAATTGTTAAAAATGGATCGCGCTCGCGTGCAAGTTGGTCGTATTTCTCGTTTTGGTCTACTGGAAATGTCGCGGCAACGTTTACGTTCTCCGTTGGGCAAAGTGATGCAAATGCGTTGTCCACGTTGTCAGGGACAGGGTACAGTTCGTAGCACTGAATCATTTGCTTTGGCCATGTTGCGCTTGTTGGAAGAAGAAGCAATGAAAACGCAAACCCAAGCCTTACTGGCACAATTGCCCTTAGAAGTAGCCACGTTTTTATTAAACGAAAAACGTCATGTGTTAGACGAAATTGAAGCGCGGCAAAATATCAAACTGGTCTTGATCCCCAATCCCAATT